>JAYTAU010000558.1:0-1138 GCA_043737375.1 Planctomycetia bacterium | reverse complement strand
TAGCTCGACGCGCGATTGGCCCACTTCGGCAGCACGGCCCGACAGCTCGACCTTGCCGTCGGCAAATTTGAAATCGACGCCACGACTTTCTTCGCTGGTGACGATCGCTGCTTGACGAACGGCCGAATAGAACTGGTTGACATTGAGTTCGATCTTCACGGCGTTGGTACGTTGCGGAAACACATCGCGCCAGCGAGGAAAACGTCCTTCCGTCAGTCGCGAGTAAATGGTCACTCGCGGGCTGCGAACCAAAATATCGTTGCCGCGCGCGGCCAGTTGCAAATCGACATCCGCATCGCTGAATGCCCGTTCCATGAGTTGCATGGCGCGCATCGGCACGATGGTCGTCCGATCGGCCGTTTGATGCCCGCCGACGCCGTTGGCAGCGCCTTGCATTTTGGCCAGGCGACGCCCGTCGGTGCCGACGGCGATGATTTCTTTGTCGGTAATTTCGAGCAGCACGCCGCCTAGTGCGTAACGGCTGCTTTCGTTATCGGTGGCGAATAGCGTGCGGCGGATCATTTCGCGGAAGAGCCGCGCCGGCAACTCGGTAAATTTCTCTTCGGTGAATTGAGTCACAGCGGGAAACTCGTCGGGGTTTTCCGAGCCCAGGCGAAACTCGCTCCGCTCACCCTTGACCACGGTCGCCTGTGGGTCCGACTCGATCGAGAGCCGTTCGTCGCGACTCTCGCGCAAAATTTGTCCAAACTGCGCGATCGGCAAAATGGCGCTACCCGGCGTTTGCACTTCAATGCCGGGCACGGAAATCCGGATGCCGATTTCCAGATCGGTGGCCATTAGCGTTTGCGCGTCGGGCGTAACCTCGAGCTTGACGTTGTGCAAAATCGGTTTGGGACTGCGGGTGGGTGCTACGGCGGCAGCGGTTTGAAACGCTGCCTGAAGTTTTTCGCGTTCGCAAATGATCTTCATGGTTTCGATGGTTGGAAGCTAAAGATTGGTCCGACGGTTCCCCGATGAAACGTCACAGCGGATACTACACGCTTTGTTCAAAATGACCATCTTAACCCGAAGCGTCAGCGAGGAATGAGCACACGTTGCAGGATTTCCTCGCTGACGCTTCGGGTTAAGTTGTTTGCCCCCTTGTATTCTTAAATAGATTTCTAAAACAGAATCAGTA
>JAYTAU010000557.1:0-3198 GCA_043737375.1 Planctomycetia bacterium | reverse complement strand
TCACTTGGCCGTCGCCGCCGATGGCAACTTTACCCTGATGGCGAACGGTCAAGATCGTTGTCGAGCGGGTCTTCATGCGGTGAATGGCGAAGGGTAATAAGAAGCGGAATGACTCGTGCTTTAATATGGCGCAACGAGCCGCCGAGTGCCAGGGGGAAGGAATCTGTGCAGATGAGCACGGAGACGCGGTGAACGTATCTATTCGCGGCCATATTCTGCTGTTTTACTCAGCGGCTCAACGTTCCCGTAAAAAATCACGCCGCAACGAGATCCCTACGTTGAAGCGTGTGCAATTCGGCGGCGATCTCGTCTTGCATAACCGATTGTAGCTGCGTCAACGCGCGGGCAGCCACCGCTCCGTCCAGCACGCGGTGATCGCAAATCAACGACACCAACGCACGTCCTTGTTCATCCAACGGGCCGTAAGAAAGACTAGTCGTCAGCAAAGTTTGATGAAAACGGTTGACCGTCGCTTGCCCCGCTAGCGACGAAATCGTAAACGTCCCCATCCGCTTGGCACGTTTTACTCCTGCCAAATTGAGATTACACCACCACAGCAGCCGACGAACGACGGTCGGCATGCGACTCAGGCGAACTTGCTTTTTGAAGATCTGTTCGACCGGATGATTTTGATACTCGTCGAGCGCGGTTTGTAAATCACCCAGCGATTGTTCCTCGGACCGTTCGAAGCGCGCCCAACAGATGCGATCTTCGTTTTCGAACCGCCGATTCACGACCAACATCGCCACGTTCTCGGACTGCTGAAACAATCGGGCAGTAGGCCAACGACGAAATTCTTGACGCAGCTCGGGCACTCGCGATGCGACGATCGAGTACGCTTTGAGAAACAACACCGACCAAGACACGCGCCGCGCACAATTCGCACGCAAAACAGCGACCTCGGCGAGATCGAATGTCTGTTCGAGCGGATACAATACTCCACGCGGCGCGAGCGCCAGCCCGTCGAGCACCAAGGCTCGATGGGCACTGATTTTCATTGAACCCTGGGAAACAGATTTATTTTTCATCATCGAGACGCGTCATTTAGGGACTGGCAAACAACCGATCTGCTATCACTTCACGCCGGCGAGAGTATTGCTACTGATTGACTCGCAGGCGATTCGAGATCGCAGAGAATCCGACTCAGTCGCGGTGTGTAACATGAATCGCTAAATTGGGCAAGATCGGATCGCCGCTTGTTGACTGGCGAGCGGGTCTGCTATCGTTAACAAAAACCTGCCGTCTTTGAGCTTTGCCGTTTGATTCTTTACCGTCCGTTTCTCAATACCGATCCGCCCCGCCTGGCCGAAATTTGGCGCAGCAACGCCGAACGGCGCGGGCTCATGCAGCCGATGTCGGCGTTGCTGTTCGAGCAGCACGTATTGAGCAAACCGTATTTCGATCGTCAGGGCTTGCTGATCGCAACGGACGAGTCGGTGCCCGTCGGGTTTGCGCACGCCGGCTTCGGGCCCAACGCAGCATTGAGCAGTTTGGAACGCGATCTGGGTGTGACCTCGCTGTTGGTGGTTCATCCGACCTTGCAAGCTCAGGGTATCGAGCAAGAGCTGTTGGCTCACAGCGAAAACTATCTGATCGGACGCGGCGCGAAGGTACTTTACGGCGGTTCGATTTTTCCGCTCAACCCATTTTATGTCGGGTTGTACGGCGGCAGCGAGATGCCGGGGATTTTGGATTCCGACGCGTCGATCCAAGAACTGTTTCGCGAACAAGGTTATCGCGAAATCGACCGCGTGCTGGTGTTTCAACGCACCGTAGCCGACTTTCGAGCGCCGGTCGATCGACAGTTGATGCAAATCCGTCGACGCAGCCAAATGGCCATCGTCAACGAGCCTCCGACGCACACCTGGTGGCAGGCCTGTACGCTGGGCGAGTTCGAACGAACCGAGTATCAACTGTTGGATCGTACATTGGGCAACACGCTGGCCAGCGCCACGTTTCGCAATGTCGATCACCCGGTCGGCACGACAGGCCTGCGGACCACTGGGTTGATTGATGTGCATGTCGATCCGGGGGCCTTGCGTCAAGGCATGGCCACGTTTCTATTGGCCGAGAGTATGAAGCAGATGCAGGAATTGGGCGTCGGTTTGGTCGAAGCCCAGACGATGGAACGCAACACGGCGGCGGTTGCGTTATACAAGAAGCTGGGCTTTGTGCAGGTCGACGCCGGGCGAGTGTACAGGAAAGAAGGCTCATTGTAGGAGGCCTCGCCGAGGCCGATTGTGCGCTTGGATACCCTTCCAAATCCGCGCGCCATTGACGATCTTTCGGCGTCGGCGACGCCTCCTACAGATATGCGTCTCCTCCTACTTCCGCGCTTCCAACGCCACGACGTACTCGGTCAACTGTTGTTCCACATTTCCAGGTAAGTCGCGAATGAACAACGACAACGGCGGCGTAGCACCATCGCGGCGCAACTGGGCCAGATAGTTTTGCAACAGCTCGCGCCGCGCCGGTTCGGTCTCCAATAGCCAGTGGACCCAGGCCCAACTTTCTGCGTAGTCGATCTGGGTCATTTCCGCCGGGGTTTTCAAACCTTCGAGCCGTCGAATATTCGGCTGCCAGCGACCTTGTTTGAGCAACGTGACCAACTCATCGACATGCGGGCGATTGAGGCCGCGATTGCCGCGCGGCACTTCGAAGTATTCGGCCAACCCTTCATCCAGCCAGAGCGGCAAATTTTGCACGACCGAGTGCAGGTAGCCATGCGCGACTTCATGACGCAAATCTTCGGCCACACGGTCTCCCCAATGAGCGTAGACTGCCAGCCTCGTATCGCTCTCGACAAAGAAGGCCCGCCGAATCGGAAACCGCGGAAACTCGTGCTGCATGAACTCGCCAATCGCTCGGCATCGGCGAACAGATACACATGTACCGGCTCGTCCGAGATCGGCAGCGCCAACTTGGTGCTGACATCGGTGCGCTGGGTGTTGAGTTCTTGCAACAGCCGATGCTGATTGGGCAAGTCGAAGTTGCTATGAATCACCAACTGATCGAGCAACACATGATTGCGATCGGGCAACGTCGGCGCAACATATTTGATCGGCGCGCAACCCCCGTTGAGCATCCCAACGCCGGCGATCAAGCCAGTCAACAATATGATGAGGTTTGCCCGCAACAAAGCTTGCCCTCGCGGTGAGTTCTCCGAGACGATTCTAGCGGGCGGATGATAGCAGGCGG
>JAYTAU010000556.1:0-7908 GCA_043737375.1 Planctomycetia bacterium | reverse complement strand
ATGGCAAAAATTGGCGCGTGATGCAATCGCACGATATTACGCGCTATCTGGTTGCCGGTCGCAATGCGGTCGCCATCAAAGCCACGAACACCGAGTCGCCCGACGCCGGTCTGGCTGCGCGCGTACTGGTGAAAAATAACGGCGGCACGTTCGTCGCCTATGTGACCGACAATACCTGGCGAACTTCGATCAAAGAATTCACCAATTGGGCCAAGACCAATCTCAACGATACGCAGTGGGTCGCCGCGCGCGTGATCGGTCCGCTGGGAGTCGCCAAGCCTTGGAACGACGAAGTGCAAATGGCCGACGGCGGCGGAGCCAGTCGCTTCAAAACCTCGCGCGAGTTCCGCGTCGAGTCGGTCGTGGCACCCGATAAAACCGGCACGCTGATCGCCATGGCGTTCAACGAATTCGGCGAAATTGTCGCCAGCGTCGAAGGGGCCGGGCTGCTCTTGGTTCGCGATACCAACAAGGACGGCGTGCCAGACAAAGCCGAACCGTATTGCGATCTGGTCAAAAGCTGCCAAGGAATTCTGCCGCTCAACGGGCAACTGTTTGTGGTCGGAGCCGGCGACGAAGGCTCGGGTTTTTATCGACTGACCGATACCGACAACGACGCCAAGCCCGATAAGGCTGAGCTGTTGCTGAAGTTCAGCGGCGAGATGGCCGAACATGGCCCGCACGCGCCGGTGCTGGGGCCCGATGGTCTGATTTACTTGGTGTTGGGCAATCACACCAAGCCCGAGCGCGAGGCGAGTGCCGCCAGCCCTTATCGCAAGCCGGTCGAAGGAGACTTGCTACCTCGCTATGAAGACCCGCGCGGTCACGCGGCGGGTATCAAAGCGCCGGGCGGCACGGTGATTCGCACCGACATGAACGGCAGTTTTATCGAGACGTTTGCCGGCGGATTGCGCAATTCCTACGACATCGCGTTCAATAAACAAGGCGAATTGTTTACTTATGACAGCGATATGGAATGGGACATGGGCATGCCCTGGTATCGCGCCACGCGATTAGCGCATCTCAGCGCCGGGGCCGAAAGCGGTTGGCGCAGCGGTTGGGCCGTTTGGCCGAACTACTACTTCGACAGCCTGCCGCCGACGGCCGAAACGGGCCGCGGTTCACCCACCGGACTGGCCGTCTACAATCATGTGATGTACCCGCGTCGTTATCACGATGCGGTGTTCATGGGCGATTGGGCGGGCGGGCGGATCCTTTGCGCGCGATTGAAATCCGACGGCGGCAGTTACACGGCCGAGGTCGAAACGTTTCTGGAAGGCCGCCCATTGAACGTCACCGATCTAACGATCGGCCCCGATGGAGCGGTGTATTTTTGCACCGGCGGGCGCGGGACCGAAGGCGGAATTTATCGCGTGGTCTGGAATGGTAAAGTGCCGCCGGCGATGACCGACTTGGGAAAGGGGCTCAATATCGCGCTAAAGCACCCGCAACTCGATAGCGCCTGGGCACGTCAACGCTGTGCCGAAGTCAAACAAGAGTCGGGCAAGGCCTGGGACGAACAACTGGCCGCGCTGATCGACAACGTGAACGCCAAGCCCGAGATCCGCGTGCGCGCTCTCGATCTGATGCAACTGCTCGGACCATTTCCCAGTCCGCGGCAATTGGTGCGGCTATCGACCGACCCCAACGAACAAATTCGAGCCAAGGCCGCTTACCTAATGGGTATGCATGCCGATGAAACCACCGGGCCGCGGTTGGTGCGAATGCTGCGCGATGCCGATCCGGCTGTTCAACGGCACGCTTGCGAGTCGTTGACGCGGAGCGAGTTTTTGGCACCGGCGCGCGAGCTGCTGCCGCTGCTTAAGTCGCCGCATCGTTACGTGGCATTTGCCGCTAGTCGGGCCCTACAACAACTGCCGAAAGACGAATGGAAACCGCTGGTCCTGGCGGCCGAAAATCATCGCGTGTATTTGCAAGGTTCGCTGGCGCTATTGGCCCTGGAGCCCGATCGCGCTACCGTCGATGCGATCCTCAATCGCAATCTGCAAGTTATGCAAGGCTTTGTCACCGATCCGGATTTTTTGGATCTGCTACGGGTGACCGAGTTGGCGCTGATTGCCGGCAAGGTGGCACCGGACGATGTGCCGGCGTTGCGACTGAAACTGTCGGAGGAGTATCCGACGAAAGATCTGCGCATGAACCGGGAGCTGGTGCGGGTGCTGGCTTACCTGCAAGAGGCGCGCGCGGCCGAGCGGATGCTCGAACAACTGCGGATCGAAGGACCACAAGAAGAAAAGATGCATTTGGCGCTAATGGCGCGCTTCATCAAGGACTGGAACACCACGCAAAAACTGGAACTGCTGGCGTTTCTCGAGTATTCGCGGTCGCTGCCCGGTGGGCACAGCTTTGCCGGTTACATCGAAAACGTCTCTCGCGATTTCTTCGCAGGGTTTAGCGATGCCGAGCGATCGCAGGTCTTGGCCGACGGTGTGAAATGGCCTGGTTCGGCGTTGTCGGTATTGGCCAAACTGCCGGCCAACCCAAGCGAGGCGACGTTGGAACAAGTCAGGCTGCTCGACAAAAAACTGGTTGGCATCGATAGCGAAGCGGCACGCAAACTGGGCATCGGCGTGATCGCGGTTTTAGGTCGCAGCGGCGACGATAAATCGATGGCTTACCTGCGCGAAGTTTTCAATCGCGATCCGGCGCGACGCGGCTACATCGCCATGGCGTTGGCACAAAAACCCGACGGTGAAAATTGGCCCCTGCTGCTGGAATCGCTGCCGATTGTCGACAGTGTGTTTGCGCAAGAAGTGCTGAAGAAGCTGGCGACCGTCGAGCGCGTGCCCGAGAAGCCCGAGCACGCGCGGCAAGTGATTCTCAAGGGTTTGAAATTGGGCCAGAACGGCGGGATGCTGGCGGTGCAATTGCTCGAAAAATGGTCGGACAACAAACTGACGACGAACGATAATTCGGTCGAAGCCGCACTGGCAGCGTGGCAAAAATGGTTCGAAGAAACCTATCCCGACGAGCCCGAACCGCGACTGCCGTCGGAAGCGGCCGACAACCGTTGGACGCAGGACGAGCTAATGAGCTTTCTGACCAGCGTCGAAGCAAGCAAGGCCGGTGCCGAGCGCGGTGCCGCGGTCTTTGCCAAAGCGCAGTGCATCAACTGCCATCGGATGGGAGAACGTGGCGACGGCATCGGCCCCGACCTGACGACTATCAGCCAGCGATTTCAGAAGAAAGAAATTCTAGAGTCGATTCTGCATCCATCGCAGGTTATCTCCGATCAATATGCCAGTCGCGTGGTGACGACGCAGGACGGTCGTTCGCTGGTGGGTATTGTTTCTCCGCAGCCGGACGGTTCGCTGATTGTGCTGCAAACCGACGGTCAGAAAATGACCGTGACCAAAGATCAGATCGACACGATGACGCCCAGCCGGAAATCGGCGATGCCTGAGGGGCTGATGAACACGCTATCGTTGGACGAGATTGCCGATTTGTTTGCGTACATGACGCAACCGTCGCGGTCGTCGATTACCAGCCGGCGGATGGGATTGAAGTAGAGGTTCGGGTTTAACGGCTCGGGATCGGGGATCGGCAAAGGACGAAGGACAAAGGACAAAGAAAAGAAATATCGTCGGATATCAAGTGATGCTTAGCGGTGCGGCCACCGGCCCACCCTTTTTGAATGGGTTATTTGGGAATGAAGAGCGTGGGGAATGAAATTCGAGTCAGAGTTCACTCATCATTCCCCATTCCGACTTCCCCGTTACCTTCTTTTCTGCTGCGCTTTGCGGGCGGCTTTCTCTAGCGTGTCGCGTTCGGCTTTGGTCAAGTTCGCTTCACCCACCCGGTGCAGCTTCTCCAGAATTTGATCGACCGTTTCGCTGAATTTATCTTCCGCTTCGGTCGGCTCGCTGTCATGAATTTTCAGTTTGGGCCGTCGTTTCAATGCGCTCAATGACCAGCGACTTGGAATCAGCGATCCCAATTGCCAGCCGGTGCGATAGAACAAATATCCGAATGCCGCGCCGGCCAGATGTGCCGTGGTAGCGACGTTGTCTGTTCGCAACAGGGTGCCTTGAATGTCTTGCAAAATTTGCAAGGCCGCCAATACCCAGATTGGAATCGGAAACATGAAGAACAGGATCGTTCGCGTGGGGTCATGCAACACGCAAACCAGCATGATGCCCACCACGGCGCCCGAGGCACCGATCAGGCCCGGCGTGCCGGAGTGAATAACAAGCGACTCGATCAACAGCCAAGTGAGCCCCGACAACACGACCAACGACAAATAGAGTTGCAGATAAAGCCGGCGGCCGTAGACACCTTCGACATAACGGCCGAACAGCCAGAGGCTGAACATATTGAACAAGACATGCCGCACGTTCAGCGAGTCGTGGATGAAACCGTACGTGACAAGCTGCCAGCAGTTCCAAGGGTGCGTGAACAGATCGGTCCGAAGTTTCAGCAGATTGCCGATCGCGCCGTTGGTGAACACATCAACCAGAAAAATCGCCGCGTTGATCAGAATCAACGTCGTGGTCATCGACATATCGCCCCCCAGGACAAAGCCCCGGGGTTCATCGTCTCGATAATACTCGCGGTCGTATACACCCATAGCGATCTAACGGGGAATTCGGAATGGGGAGTGGGGAATGAAATTGTTTAAGAGCCTCGGCGTCACGCGCCGAGGGAACCGAACTTTAAGGCGTGAAAATCGGAAAGCGTGAAATGCGAGTCGCAGATCGAGGTTGACTTGCGGGTCATCTCCACTTTCCCATTTCACGCTTTCAGATTCTGCTCTGCGCCGTCGCCCCTTCGCTCTTGGCGACTTCTATCATAGTATAGGACAGTCTGAACTCCGGCGACAGGCGACGCAGTACGCAGTCGACTAGCTGGCGGCGACGTCGTCCAACTGCTATCACACGCCCCACGGAACCGCAATCGCATGGATCGGCTCACTTTTCACGGGGCGGCAGAAACTGTCACCGGCTCAAAGTACCTGCTCGAAAGCGGCTCGGGCAAAGTGCTGATCGACTGCGGATTGTTTCAGGGGCTGAAGGAACTCCGGCTTCGCAACTGGCAGCCGCTGCCGTTCAACGCCGCCGCGGTCGATAGCGTGGTGCTGACCCATGCGCACATCGATCACATCGGCTATCTGCCCCGGTTTGTCAAAGCCGGTTTTCATGGGCCGATTTACTGTACGCCCGCCACGGCCGAGTTGTGCGAACTGCAACTCTACGACACGGCGCATTGCGAAGAAGAAGACGCCCGCTACGCCAATCGAAAACGATACTCGAAGCATCAGCCGGCGTTGCCGCTGTTCAATGAGGACGATGTGCGGCGCACACTCAAACTATTGCGACCAGCCTCGCCCGACAAATTTTTCTGCGCTGCCGGTCCGATCTGGTGCCGGCACCACGATGCAGGACACCTGCTCGGCTCGGCCATGATCGAGGTTGAGCTGCGCGGGGGCGGCCCGCTGAAACGGATTCTGTTTTCAGGCGATGTGGGTCGGTACAACGCGCCTTTATATCACGACCCCCAGCCGCCGACCCCTTGCGACTATCTTATCTGCGAAAGCACCTATGGCGATCGCGATCATCCGCACGAAAATGTGTTGGACGAATTGTGCGAGATCGTGCAACAAGGAATTGCGCGCGGCGGCGTGATGTTGGTCGCCGCGTTTGCCATCGGCCGCACGCAGCAATTGGTCTATCTGATGCGCGTGTTGGAGTTGCAAGGGCGAATTCCCGCGCTGCCGGTCTTCGTCGATAGCCCCATGGCCATCGAATCGACCAAGATCTACAGCCGACACGCCGCCGATCACGATCTTGCCGAATTCGCCGGCGACGCATCGGCCAAGCTCACGGTGCCAGAAGATATGCTCAACGGCCCCAGCGTGCATTACGCGCGGACTAGCGACGAATCGAAGGCGCTCAACGATATCGACGGCCCGGCGATGATCATCTCGGCCTCGGGCATGATGACCGGAGGGCGGATTTTGCATCATTTGCGACGGCGCTTGCCCGACCCCAAAAACACGGTGCTCTTGGGCGGTTACATGGCACCCGGCACGCGCGGCCGAATTCTGGCCGACGGCATGCCCTACGTGCGCGTGCATGGGGGCGACGTGAAAGTACGTGCGACCGTGGCCAGAATCCCGGCACTCAGCGGACATGCCGATCATGGCGAATTGTTACGCTGGCTGGCCGATTTGCCGACGCCGAAGCAGACCTTTTTGACGCATGGCGAATTGCCCAGCGCAAACGCCCTAGCCGATGAACTGCGCCGCGTGCGAGGTTGGAACGTAATGGTGCCGCGGCAAGGGCAAGCGGTGGAAATCTAATGGGGAAGATGGAATGGGGAGTGGGGAATGAAGTGCGAAATCCAATCCCAGCAGTCCGCGTTCAAACAATTGGCTGCTTAGCGGAGCGGCCATCGGCCCACTCCTTAGCGTTTTATTCTGTTTCGCGGGCATACATTGAGCGCCGAACTTGATTAGCCCCTGGTGATCACACCGGGGGTCGGCGATTCCCAATTAGCCCCCGGCAATTACACCGGGGGGAAACCAGGCTGTTGCTGAACACCAAATGTTTGTACGACGTACGATTTTGGGTCGGCCCAAACCCTGCTTTTATTCAGGGCAGGCTAAATTGCAGCCGGTAGTTCCATCGCTAACGGAACGCCCTTAATTCCCCCTTCGACGACTAGCGTCTCGCGTACGAAACCCTGAAAGCGGCAGACGACCATCGCCCCGCGCCGAATTTTTTCGATGCGAATCGCCAGCACCAGGCGATCGCCAGGCAACACAGGGTCGCGAAAGCGGACCTCGTCGAGACCGCCGAAGCCCATCACCGGCGTTCCTAGCAGATCGTGCTTTTGTGAAAAGTAACTGATCAGTTGGGCGGCTGCCTCGCACATCATCACGCCGGGCATCAGCGGATAACCGGGCATGTGGCCCCGCACCCAAAACTCGTTGGGTGTGATGTCCTTATAGCCGACGCAGCGATGGTCGACTGTGTCCTCGAACACCACGGCATCGAGTTGCTCCATCTCGAACCGTTGCGGATTATATCGACCGATGTCGGCCTGTGTGGCGATGACCCGATCAAGATCATAGTCGGCGAATTCGACAATCAAATCCTTGGCGGCCAAGGGATGCTCCACTGGTTCGAAGAGGCTAAATCGCTTAGCGGCGCGGCATCGACCCGCCCTGCACTCGCGCCGGGTGCCATGCCCACGGCTCAGCGTGGGCATGATCAACGAGGTTACGTGCGGATATTCTTACGCTTGGCCTTGCGGGCTTTGCTGTTGGCAGGGCGACTGCCATGATTGGCTTTCTTCAAAGGACGATGTGGCTTGGCCATGCGAAACTCCGAGCTTTTCTATAAAAGGTGATGTATGCGATCTGTAGGGAACGCCCTCAGTGGCGTTCCGGGCTACGCAGGATTTAGAATGCGGTAGTGTTAGGTAGACCCAAAAGTTTACCAAGACCGGCGATTCAGGGGAAGGCGGGGCAAAGCCAAGAATGGAGAAAGGGAGAAAGCGGGGTGGAAATGAGGGGCTCCACGGCCCACGTCGATCGACCAGTTGCTACGATTAGCGGATGGCCTTCCCCCAGTTTACCGCGAGACATCTAATCATTGCGATTGCGTGTTTTTCACTTGCATTCGGCATTGTTGCGTTCTGCTATCGATTGCCCGCAATTCTCCAAGGCACAGACTTCGACGATCACACGTACGGAGTTTTATATTGTGCGTTAGCATCGCCAGTCATCGGAACAGTCGGAGGGTATGGTGTCGGGCTAATTGCGAATCATCGGGTCGCAGGGATGGCGTTGGGAATACTGGTCGCTTTTGCCGTGTCAGCAATTGCACTTTTACCACTGTAAACTTTCCGGTTCACTTGCTTCGCTACGACTTATCGCGGAGGCCC
>JAYTAU010000555.1:0-3210 GCA_043737375.1 Planctomycetia bacterium | reverse complement strand
GCGCCCGGAGGCGAGAGGCTTGAGACTGGAGACTCGGGACTGGGAAGTCCGCCATAATAGTTGACATTAGACAAAAAGCGGCATACGGTGAAACTATGGAATACAGGCATCTAATTACGATCGATCCGGCCAAGCGTAGCGGCCAAGCGTGCATTCGCGACCTGCGGATGACCGTGCAGGACGTGCTGGAGTATTTGGCGGCGGGAATGACGCACGAAGAAATACTTGCCGACTTTCCCGATCTTACTGAAACCGACATTCGGGCGTGTCTTGCCTACGCGGCCGACCGTGAACGGCGACTACGCGTCGTGCCGGCGATATGAAGTTGTTGTTCGATCAGAACTTGTCGCATCGGTTAGCGGACCAACTTGCTCGCGTATATCCGGGTTCGACCCATGTCCGGAATGTTGGTTTGAAGGCGGCGTCGGATAAGGATATCTGGAATTTTGCGACTGCGAATGACTTCGTCGTCGTTTCCAAGGACGTCGATTTTCAACAACGTGCGATTCTGCTTGGGTCACCGCCAAAAGTTGTTTGGGTGCGATTGGGGAACTGCTCAACCCTGGAAGTGCGTGCGCTCTTAATGGATCGGTCGGACGATCTTGTCGATTTTGCCGCCGATACATCGGCGACTTTCATCGCGATCTCCTAGCAATCGCGATGCTCAACCCCGCGTTGTCGCTCTCCCGACAACCCGCTATAATTCGCCCAAGTTGAATGCTCGCTAGTCGTTAGCTGTGTTCGACGGTCAGCGGAGATCCCCGGCAAAGCCAGGGGCTGAACGAGCATTACCACATCAAGGGAGCAACGCACCATTTCCAGCGGCTTTCGAATCGGAATCGGCCACGACACGCACCGGCTGACTGCGGGTGGTCCGTTACGACTGGGCGGGATCGACATCCCGCACGATCAGCAAGCGGTCGGCCATAGTGATGCCGATGTGTTGCTGCATGCCGTGACCGATGCCATTTTGGGAGCCGCGGCAATGGGCGACATCGGCGAACTGTTCCCCGACTCTGCCGACGAAAACCGCGGTCGCGATTCGGCCGACATGCTCCGCCGAGGCTACGATCGCGTGCGGCAGGCGGGCTTCGAGGTCGTCAACTTAGACTGTATCGTATTCGCACAATTGCCTAAGCTGACTCCTTACAAAGAAAACATTCGTCGTCGCATCGCCGACATTTTGCTGCTCTCGCCCGCTGATATTGGAATCAAAGCGAAGACGGGTGAAGGAGTCGACGCCGTGGGGCGACAAGAAGCGATCATGGCCCAGTGTGTTGCGCTGATCAGACAAGAGGTCGGGGGTCAGGGATCGGGGGTCAGGGCATGAGACTTGAGACTTGAGACTTGAGGGTACGGCAGCGTTGATCGTCGCAAAGCCGTTCCGCTTGCGATTTAGTCCGTTGTCAGTGGTCCGTTGTTTTTGATCCTTCGTCATTCATAATTCGTCCTTCGTAATTCGTAATTCACACACATGCCTGCTACCCAGAATCAGCCGATAACCGCTGCCACGCCCGCCATCGCTCCGCTGCGCGTCTACAGCACTCTGACCCGCACCAAAGAAACCTTCGAACCTGTTACGCCGGGCAAAGTCGGCATGTATCTCTGCGGGCCGACGGTCTACAAACCCAGCCACATTGGGCACATGGTCGGGCCGGTGATTTTCGACGCCATCAAGCGCTACCTGGTTTACTCGGGCTACCAAGTGACCTGGGTCGTCAACATTACCGATGTCGATGACAAGCTGATCAACGAAGCCAAGGCGCGCAGCATGACCATGCAGGCGCTGGCCGAAGAGATGACGGCCGACTACCAAAAAAACTTGGCCGCGCTAAACGTCAGCACGATCGATCATTTTCCCAAAGCGACCGACAACATCGACGAGATATTGCGGATCGTCAAAACATTGATCGACAAGGGTTTCGCATATGCCAGCGGCGGCGATGTGTATTTCGAAGTCGGCAAAGACCCCGGCTACGGCAAGCTGAGCCGCCGCTCGTTGGACAGCATGCAAGGCGAAGGGGGCGACACCGTCGATCGCAAGCGGTCGCCGTCGGACTTTGCCCTCTGGAAAAGTGCGAAGCCGGGCGAACCGGCTTGGGACAGCCCTTGGGGTCGCGGCCGGCCGGGCTGGCATATCGAATGCACGGCGATGAGCCATCGCATACTGGGCGAAACGTTCGACATTCATGGCGGCGGGCTCGATCTGATTTTTCCGCATCACGAAAACGAAATTGCGCAGAGCGAATGCTGCCACGGCAAGCCTCAGGCCAAGTACTGGCTGCATAACGGACTGATGCAAGCCGCGAATGAAGCCGGCAAAGTGGGCGGTCGCGCAACGCAGCAAGTGCGGAGTGAAAAGCCATCATCCGGAGAACTGCTCACCCCTCCCCCCTCGTCCCTCGCCCCTCACCCCTCGCCTCTCGCTGCTGCGGCGGACACCGCAGCCCAACAAGCCGCCACGAAAATCAGCAAATCGACCGGTGCGATGCCGTTCAAAGAACTACTGACCCGCCACTCGCCCGAGACGATCCGCTTTTTTTTGCTATCGACCCACTATCGGAGCCCGATCCAGTACAGCGAAGAGCTGCTGGAAGAAACGGCCCGCAGTCTCGAAGGATTTTACCGCTACTTCAAACGCTACGACCGTATTACGGGCGACGCTTATTACAGGTTGCCATCGCAAATCCTACGCACCGCCGCTACGCTCGACGCCAGTTCCAACGACACACTGAAAGAAGTCGCCGCCATTCGCACGCGCTTTCAAGAAGCGATGGACGACGACTTCAACACGGGCGGGGCCATCGCCGGACTGTTCGATTTGGTCCGCGTACTGAACAAATTTGCGGATACTTCGAAGCTCGAAGAGGCGACGAAAGCGACCACTGAAAAGGCGGCAGCGCCGATAGCCGGCCCGACTAACGCCGCGCATGTTGCCACACTCAAGCAAGGCACCGCGGTGCTACGCGAAATGTCGAGTGTCTTGGGCCTGTTCCTGTCGCCAGTCGAAGCCAAAGCCGGCGGCGACGACTCGCTGGCCAATCAGCTGATGCAACTGCTGATCGAAGTTCGGGCCAACGCGCGCAAGAACAAAGACTTTGCCACGGCCGATATTATTCGGAAGCGGCTAACCGAATACGGCATCGCGCTGGAAGATCGCCCCGGCGGAACGGAATGGACGCGGGGCTAGTGCGGAGTTTG
Source organism: Planctomycetia bacterium (assembly GCA_043737375.1). Taxonomy (GTDB): domain Bacteria; phylum Planctomycetota; class Planctomycetia; order Pirellulales; family JALHPA01; genus JAWXCH01. The sequence continues at coordinate 9 of JAYTAU010000555.1, read as the reverse complement.
AAATGGGAA
>JAYTAU010000554.1:0-3211 GCA_043737375.1 Planctomycetia bacterium | reverse complement strand
CGGCCGATATGTCGATGAACTGCGGTCGCAAAACGTGCCGCATTACACCACGATGGACGCGCGGTTGGCCTGGGAGCCGCGCAAGAATTTCGAGCTTGCGGTTGTCGGGCAGAACTTGCTCGATAGCCATGTCATTCAATTTAGTCCCGTCACACGCGCGGTCGGTGAAGTTCCGACCGAAGTTCCACGCGGCGTATATACCATGCTGACTTGGCGGTTTTGAGCAATTTCTTTCAAGGAACACTTGACAGTAAATCGTGATCGATTGTAGCAACGCAGCATCCCCGCCCATCCAAGCTGTCTGGCAACGACTTCGTTGCCGGTGCAAATCGGTGCTGCGCGCGCAATTGAGCCGAATCGCGATCTTAACCGTGCTACTTGTCGGAGTGGCGTGCGACAGGGTTATTGCGCAACAACCGGCTGTCGGCATCGCCATCGATCGCGAGCACCAACTCAAAGCCGCGTTTTTGTACAACTTCAGCCGCTATGTGCGTTGGCCCGAGACTGCGTTTGCCGATGCCAACAGCCCGTTCGTGATCGGCATCATGAACGCCGACGCGCTCACGGCCGATTTGAATCATATCGCTCGTACCAAAAAAGCCGACGGTCGAACGATTGTGATTCGTCGTCTGACTGCGGCCGATCAAGTCGCGACGTGCCACGTGGTGTTTATTTCCGGGTTGCAAGAACCGAAGCAAATGTCGTCGCTGAACCAGGCGGTGGGCGATCGGGCCGTGCTGCTGGTCGGCGATTCCCCAGGTTTTTGCGCTGCCGACGGGGCAATCAGTTTTTTCGTCGAGAACAATAATCTACGGTTCGAGATCAATCTTGAGACGGCGAAGCGCCGGCAACTTTCGCTCAATGCGAACTTGATCAAGCTTGGGCAAGTTTATCGCAAGCCGTAATGTCACTTAATCATCTTTAAGTCAACGGTTGCATGCAACGATTTCACGACCTGTCGATTCGCACAAAACTCAGCCTGCTGCTGGTCATCACCGGCGGATTGGGCCTGATGATGGCCTGCGCGGCGTTCGTCGTCATCGACATGCGGATGAACCGCGATGCCAAAGTGGCGCAGCTTAACGTGCTAGCCAATGTACTCGGCTCGAATAGTAAAGCCGCGCTCGACTTTGGTGACATCGCCACGGCCCAAGAAATTCTCTCGTCGCTCACCAATCAAACTTCAATCGAACATGCTTCGCTGTGGACGCCGAGCGATCGACTGTTTGCCAAATATGCGACTTCCAAGGATGAACCGGGCGAGTTGTTGCCGGTTGCCGGCAGCCGATTTACGCCGGATAATCACCTTGAAATCGTGCAAGTGATTTTGCACGACGACAAAACTCCTGCGGGCACGATTTATCTGCGCGCCAACATGTTGGATCTGGAAGAGCAGCAGACGCGCTATTTGGCGATCGCGTTGGCCGTGGTGCTGATCTCATTGGCGGTGTCGCTCGGTGTGGCGCGATGGTTGTTGAAGCTGATCTCGGCACCGATTCTTCAACTGGCCTACGCAACGCAACGCGTCACGAAAAACGAAGACTATTCACTACGCGTAACCAAATGCGGTAACGATGAACTGGGCGTGCTGGTTGACGGGTTCAATTCCATGCTCGAACAGATCCAACGCTCGAAAGTCGCCTTGCAACAGGCTCACGATGACCTCGAACGCCGGGTCGAGCAACGCACCTCGCAGTTACTACAAGCCCGCGAAGACGCCGAAGCGGCCAGTCGGGCCAAGAGCGAATTCTTAGCCAACATGAGCCACGAAATTCGCACTCCCATGACGGCGATTTTGGGGTTTTCGGACATCTTGGTCGGGAATGCCGACGACCCGCAAACCGTCGAGGCATCGCGCGTCATTCAGCGCAACGGCGTGTACCTGATCGGCATCATCAACGACATTTTGGACCTGTCGAAGATCGAGGCCGGCAAGCTGACCGTCGAGAAAATTCCCTGCTCACCTTCACAGATCGTCGCCGATGTCGCCTCGTTGATGCGGGTCCGCGCCGAAGCGAAGGGCCTGCCCCTGAATGTTCGTTTCGACGGCGCAATTCCCAGCACCATCGAATCCGACCCGACGCGGCTCAGGCAGATTTTGATCAATCTGCTGGGAAACGCCATCAAGTTCACCGAAACCGGAAATGTCGAGCTGGTGGTTCGGTTGCTCGGCGGCAGCGGCCCATCCCCCTGGCTGCAATTCGAAATCAACGATACCGGCATTGGCATGAACCCCAGCCAACTCAGCAAATTGTTCATGCCGTTCACCCAGGCCGACAATTCAACCACGCGCCGCTACGGCGGTACCGGGCTGGGCTTGACCATCAGCAAACGGCTGTCTGAAATTTTAGGGGGCCAGATCACCGTCGAAAGCGAAGTCGGTCGCGGCACGACGTTTCGCATGGGCATCATGGCAGGCAACTTGACCGGCGTTCGGCTGTGGTCCAATGTTTCCGAAGCTGGGGATCCCGCGCCTGAAACCAAGCAAGTGCCAGCCAATGCCGTCAGCTGTGCGAATTGTCGCGTGTTGTTGGCCGAAGATGGACCCGACAATCAGCGACTGATTTCGTTTGTGTTGAAAAAGGCCGGCGCACAAGTAACGCTGGTCGACAACGGCGAGGCGGCAGTCACCGCGGTGCTAGGGCAGCTTGAAGCCGGCACGCCGTTCGACGTGGTGTTGATGGATATGCAGATGCCGATTCTAGATGGATATTCGGCCACCGCAAAACTGCGGGCACGAGGCTACAATCGACCGATCATCGCGCTGACGGCCCACGCCATGTCGGGCGACCGCGATAAATGCATGCAATCGGGCTGCGACGATTACGCGACCAAGCCGATCGACCGCGAGAAATTGTTGGCGCTGGTGGCCAGTTATTCGTCGCAAGGGAAGCAAGTCGCCGCGGTTAATTAGCCGGATACTTTTTTGCCTACCGCGAATTTCTTTTAGCCTACCGCGAATACAAGGCAGGGGAAGTAATCAACGCATGGTTATGCCTGCGGTCGTTCGATTTGCCGTTGCAGATCGTCGTTTAACAACGCCCAAAGCTGCGGATGCGCCTCGACCAATCGAGCGATATCGCCAAGGTCTTTGATTCGTTTGCTCTGTCGGCGCGCGACATCGCTCCAGGCCTCGATTTTGCCGTTTAGCGTGTCCTCATGGGGGACATCTTCGGCCTGGTTGGGCCAACTTACTAGACTGGTTTCAAAT
>JAYTAU010000553.1:0-3223 GCA_043737375.1 Planctomycetia bacterium | reverse complement strand
TAAATATCGAATACATCAAGATCGTAATCATCATCGTTTTCGCACGACCGATGCGATCGCCTAAAACTCCGAAAAAGATTCCGCCGACCGCCCAGCCGACCATAAACAGCGTGGTCGAAATGTTCGCACCTCGGCTGCGAGCTTCGTTCAATTCTTTCGGAGTCTGCTCAGGGTTGGCGGGAAAGAACTCCTCCATCACGGCAGGGCGGGCCAGTACAAACAACTGCTGATCCAAACAGTCAAACAACCAGCCCAGTGCAGCCACCATCAGCACGAACCAGTGGTAGCGGGTCATATCCGCATACCAGGGCTTGTTGGGATCGGTCGGAGCGCTCTTCTCGAAATGAAACTCGGCCATGCGTGTGCTCTAGCGGATGTGGGAATGGAGATCGGTGGAAATTTACCACTTCGTCCCCCACAGGCGAAGTTCGGTTAGGATCGCATCATAATAGTAGCCGCACGAACAGTCCAGTTTGCTGAGCGATAACTCGCAAAGAAGTCGGTGAACCGCACTAGCGTTGCTCGGAAAAAACGGCATGATTGGAAGTGCATTCGCTGAACGGTGAAACCCGAATTGTGCATGATCCGCGGAAATTCGAAATCGGAAAGCGTGAAATCGGAAAGTGCGAAATAAGTAACATGCCTTCGTCCCTTACATCCCACTTCCTACATCCTCTCCCTGACCCCTGGCCCCTGATCCCCGACTCCTTCCTCCATGTTGCATTGGTTCAAACGTAAAGCCTGGCCGCTGGTCTCGCGAACCGTTACCGAGTGGAACTCCGACGACGGGGGACTGCTGGCCGCATCGTTGTCGTTCTACACGGCTTTTTCGTTCTTCCCGCTGGTGCTAGTGCTGCTCTCCATGGTCGGATTCATTCTGACCTTCTCAGCCGACGCCCAAGAAGCGCAATCATGGCTGCTATCGACAGTGGCCCGACAGACCTCGCCGCAAATGGCCCTGCAGTTGGAAACCATTTTGGCCGGTGTGCAAACCAACGCCAATGTCGGCGGTTGGCTGGGCCTAGGCACGCTGTTATTCGGTGCGATCGGCATTTTCTCCAACATGGATGTCGCCTTTGCCAGAATTTGGAAAACGCGAGATCTGCCCGAGCAACACTCCGGCTGGCTAGGAACTATTCGCCGGGTACTATTCACCCGGCTGAAAGCGTTTCTCGTCGTATTGGCGTTGGGGTTGTTCGTGGCCGCGACGTTTTTCACCAGCATCGTGCTATCGACGATCGGTGCCTATGTGCAGAACTTCGTGATGGGCGATCGGTTTTGGAGTTTGGTGCAAATTGGCGTCGGGATGGTGCTCAACATCATCTTTTTTACGCTGACCTATCGATTGTTTTCGCTTCGACCAACTAGTTGGTGGGAATGCCTCAAAGGGGGCATCATGGCCGGAGTGTTTTGGGAAGTCGGTCGCCAGGGGTTGACGTACTATTTGACCCGCAGCAGCTACGGTGCCTATGGGATCGTCGGTTCGTTCATCGCGCTGATGGTTTGGGTGTACTACGCCTGGACGGTGCTGTTTTTCTGCGCCGAGTATGTCCAGGTTTCGTACCGTTTGCGCGTGGCGCGCACGGTGGAAGATGTCTCCGGCGCCCCGAAGGCACCGATGGTCGTGGATTAAGCCGCTACGCGATCGATGCGTCAGCGGCTGGCTCTCGCGGAACGTTGCGACAAAGCCGCTGCCGTATTGACAAAGTCGTTGCCTATTTGCGCTGGGTCAACGTCGGCTGCGGAATCGTAAGCCCGGTCTCTTTGAGCAAAGTACGCGGCGCTTAGCGTAGCAGGCCAAAACAACCCCGCCCACCGCTCCCGAAATCCAAGTGGCCGGCTCCGGTACGGCAAATGTGTAGGTCCGCGAAAACTGAATATCCTGCCCCGGGAGTAGTGTGATCAAAACATTCATCTCCGGCGACAACTGCTCTTTAGAGGCGAAGATTGCCACCCCGTTCGACGGCAGCGAGGCGTCGATTCGCAACGACTGATTGACGTCGCTCTGCGTCACCAATAACGAGTTCGCACCGGTGTAGCCCCCCAGTGGGGTCGAGATGATTGGCTTGACGTTGTTGGCATCGACCTGACTATTGAACAAAATGGATCGGCCCACCTTCGTTTGCTGCGGGTCGAGCCCCGTAACGGTGAAATCGTAGGGAAAGGCCACCGTATAATTGGGACCGATCTGGCGACCTTCGAAGCTCAGGAAATTATGAACGTACTGCTCGGTCGTGAATTGTTTCGTTCCGGTGTTGAAGAGCCGGTAATTCTGAATCAACTGGTCTCCCACAACCGACATCGTTTCTTCGAGTCGGTAGGAGTAGCCGTTAGCGTTACCGTTGAGTGTTTGAATGAATGTCGCACTCGACGGTTGCCAGTTAACCGTAGTCGTCGCGCGCTCGATGACGGGATAATTTAGAAACCATCCGTAAGCGTTTGCAGTGTTGCGTTGCAGAATGCCGACCCCGATTTTTAAAAACTGCCCTCCGAGGGGAGCTTCGTTGTATCCCGGCGGCTTGTTCATCGCTCCTTCGCCTAAATCGAACTCCATCGCCAATCCTGCTGCGTCACCGAACGGATTGGAGGCAACGGGGGGTGAGAACAAAAACTCCTTACCTTGTAACTGTGCCCGCAGCCCAAACCCGACCGGTGAAAAGCGAATGCCGCTGTTGTAGCGCGGCGTGGCGGCGGGATCCATGACTTCGACCACCAGCGAGCCGTTCGTCAACAAGCGGGTTCCGGGGTGCGCCGGCAGCGGCTCCGCGCGTGAGACGCCGGCCGCCAGCAAACACAACATGATCGCACTTCCGAAGCCATTGCGCATGATCCGCCTCCCCCGTAATTCGATATTGATTGCTTGCAGCCCGCACTACATCGTGCTCGACTGAAATACAAATACCACGCGACACCGATTCGCTGCAACCATTTTTCTTGTCACACTACTCAAGCTGGGCAATCGAGGCAAAGTCTCGTGGGACTTAACAATGACACCGCCGAATCAGCGGAAAACGCTGTGATATGCGACTATTTCCCTACCGCTGTCTCTCAATCATTAAAACCGACGCACGACGCTAACTCCACTTTCGAGACAATATCTACACCAGATCAAGACACAGTTTACGCTCGATTAGAGAGCGGCGTGTTAAAAATTGATACATCGGTAACAGTCGTTACTTTCGGGGAGGGTTGTTTGCTGCGAATGATTTGCATTGGCTGGGCT
>JAYTAU010000552.1:0-3223 GCA_043737375.1 Planctomycetia bacterium | reverse complement strand
TCGAAGGCGACGGTCGCAGCGACGCGGTGTTGTACTATCAACAGGCTAACGGCGGCGCACGAAGAGAAACCAGGGCGCGTAAATTTACCTACTGGCCGTCGACGGGGAGTTTAAACATCGACCAGGCAACATTGGGTTTCGCGGGACAATTCGAACCGGCATCGAGTGCCCAGCGCGGCGTTGGAAGTGCGAAGTGAACGGGCAGTAAGCGGTGAGCAGCGAGGGCGGACTGGTTTCCGTGAACCGGATGCCATGTCCACGGCTTTAAGTGGGCATGCCGAGTGACGATCGAATCAGCTTGCAAAATTCATCTCACGAAAATTCGTTTAATTTCAGCTCGCTATCGACAAACTGCCGATAGCCGGCATTCTATCTCATGCCCACTCCGGGCAGTGGGCATGGCACCCCGCGACTAATTTTAGTTCCCACCTTTCCCACCTCTTCCCTCACACCACCCGTCGCCGCTCTTTCTCTAACCGCTCGACTAAAAACGCTACCGCCCGCGGAACCATCTTGCTGTAGTATGCAAAACCATGCCCGCCTCCGGTCGTTTCTAAATCGTGTTCGTACGCAATTCCCAACGCGTTGAGTTTCATTCGCAGCCGGTCGAGACTCTCGTGCCACGTGTAATCGGTCGGGTCGCAACAGAACCACATGTTGCGCGGCCAGTTGAGCGGATGTACGTGCAAGGTGGCCGTATCTTGTCGAGCATCTTCGACATCGCGATACATTTCGTACAGCGTCTCGTCTCCTTCGCGCAGCCGACTTTGATAGTCGATGGCCGGCGAGATGGCCGCGACTACCGGAAACTTGTTGGGATGCTTGAACGCAAATCGCAGCGCCCCTTGGCCCCCCATGCTGGTGCCGAAAATTCCGATGCCCGGCGGTCGTATGCCCCAACGCTGTTCGATATACGGCAAAATATTGTTCAGCACATGCCGTTCGGCGGTCAGTTGCGGGTCGAACTCGGTACAAATCCGATCGGTCCACCAACTGCGCGCGGCGTAGGGTGCAATGACCGGCAACCGATAACGTTCGAATTCGGCCGTGAACGCCGGTTGGTCGACCAATCGATTGAGATGCACGCCATGCAGATAGATGATGACGAAACTGGGAGGCGCGAGCCGTTGCGGCAACTCCGATTCGGCAGCGTTGGTTCCCGCCGGCTCGAAGACATCGCACGAGTGACCGGCGACTTGAACTTGCGACCAAGACATTCGAGCAAATGGGGAATGGGGAATGGGGAGTGATTCGGTGCTGCAGTTAATTTAGCAGACGGGCATAGGAGTGTGGAGTTCGGAGTGCGAAGTGGGGAGTTTGGTGTCCGACCGCCCGTCTTCACTTCGCACTACCAACTCCGCACTTGCCAGCCTCCAGCCCCGAGCCTCTAGCCCCCAGCCGCTCGCCTCGCGTAGAATGTCGAACACTTTCACTAATCGCTTTGCTTTAGGACACTCGCCCCGTGAAAACGATTCTGACCGCGGAACAACTGGCCGAAGGCATCGCCCGACTGGCCGACGAGACCACCAGCTTTTACCAAGGCCGGCCGCTGACGATCTTGGGCGTGTTGACCGGGTCGATCGTCGTGGTTTCGGATCTGATTCGCCGCGTCGATTTGCCGATTCGCATCGGCTTTGTGCAGGCCAGCAGTTATCGCGGCTCAACCACCGAGCCTAGCGAACTGACGATTTGTCTGGATAACGCGCCCGACGTGCAGGGTCGGCACGTGCTCGTGGTCGACGACATCTTCGACACCGGGCACACGCTCACGGCGCTATTGGCCGAGTTGCAACAGCACAAACCGGCGTCGCTGCGCAGCATGGTGTTGTTGCGAAAACACGGCCGTAAAGCCGTGGCGATGGAACCCGACCATGTGGGGTTCGAAATTCCCAACGAGTTCGTGGTCGGCTACGGACTGGACTACCAAGACGCCTATCGGAACTTGCCGTTTCTGGGGGCGCTGGAACCGCACGAAATCGGCGCACCGACATGAAGGGGCCGGGGCGCACTCTTTTTGTTGGAACTCGCGCAATGGCGCGAAGACGCAAAGCATTCCGCTCGCAAAATTTCTTTGAAAAGAGATTGAATTGATTTTTCATGGAATCAAAAGAACGATTTGAAGTCGGCAAATTTGTTATGGAATGGGCCAATAATCGCGTCGGGTTTCCGACTCGATTTTGACTTGGTTTGATGATTGGTAGCAACGTTCGCCGTGTGATTGAATCGCCCGACCTCAAGATGTTCGAACCATTCTTCGCGCCTTCGCGCGAGGTTCCGTTGCCTAATTTGATACCCTCCAGTCGCGGATCGGGACGTTCAATTTTGTCTGTTCGCATTGTGCACGTGCTGCCCACGCTCGACTACTGCGGCGCTGCGCGTCAAGTGCTGCTATTGGCCGATCATCTGCCGAAAGATCGGTTCGAGCATCAGGTGATCGCACTGGCTGCTGTCGAGAATGCCACTGGTGACTTCACAAATGCTTCTATAGGGAATGTCCTCTGCTGCATTCCGGGAGCTGGTCCGTTGGCCGGCGAGCTGGCCGCCCGACGGATTCCGTTGCAGGTACTGAGCCCCGGTCGCCGATCGTTGTGGTTCAATCTTTGGAAGCTGAGAGAAGTAGCACTCCGATCACGATTCGACGTTCTGCATGTTTGGGACGATACGTTGCCGGCATCGACGCTGATTCAATGGGCGCTGGGAACGCGGAGTACAATTTATGGATCGACGACGTTACCAGGATTGAGCAGCGAGCAGCGAGCAACGCGGGGTGAGCAGCGGGCGACGAGTAGCGATCACCAAGCCTCCGGCTTTCCACCTTCCACATCAAGTCCCAAGCCTCACCCCTCGTCCCTCACTGCTCACCCCTCACTACGCACCGAACTTCAGCTGCCCGCCACCTCGCGTCTGATCGGCACGATGGGCCGGCTGACTCGCAACAAGCAGATCGAGGATTTGCTGTGGGCGATCGATCAACTGAGTTGCGTTCGCGATGATGTGTATTTGCTGGTGATCGGCGATGGGCCGGCACGGCGGCATTTCGAGCGCCGGGCCGAACTGTTCGAAGTCGCCGATCGTGTGCGGTTTATCGGCTGGCGCAGCGACGCTGCCGCGATCGTGCCTCTGCTGGATGTCTATGCGTCGGCCGAAGTCGCTTCGGGCCGCGGCGATAGCTCGCTAGAGTTGTCGCTGCTCGAAGCGATGGCCGCCGGCGTGCCGGTGGTCG
>JAYTAU010000551.1:0-1150 GCA_043737375.1 Planctomycetia bacterium | reverse complement strand
ATCGACCATTGCGTAATGTTTTCTTCTTTGTCCTTCACACGGCAGAGCGGCACATATTCGACCAGCGGCTGATCGGCAATTACGACCGCCGCTGCGTGTGTGCCAACATTGCGGGCCAGCCCTTCGATCTTCATCGCCAGATTCAGCAATTCGCGAATCTGCGGTTCTGCTTCGTACGTCCGCCGCAAATCTGGGCTTTTTTCCAAAGCGTCGGCCAGTTCGATGCCCAATTCCTCCGGCACCATCGCTACGATTCGATCGACGGCGGGAATCGGCATGCCCAGCGCGCGGCCGACATCGCGAATCGCCGCGCGGGCGGCCAGCGTACCAAACGTGCCGATTTGCGCGACGTTCTCGCTGCCGTATTTGGCTTTGACGTAGTTGATGACTTCGCCGCGACGATCCTTGCAAAAGTCGATGTCGATATCGGGCGCTTCCATGCGGCTAAGATCGAGAAACCGCTCGAACAGCAAGTCGTACTCCAGCGGACAAACGTGGCTGAGATACAACGAGTAAGAAACCAGCGAACCGACGCCCGACCCGCGTGCCGTGGCGGGAATACCCTGTTCGCGCGAGTACCGCACGAAGTCCCAGACGATCAGAAAGTAGTTCGGAAAGCCGAGTTTATTGATGACGAATAGTTCGCGTTCGAGGCGATCGAGGACCTCGGTCGAGAGTTGGTAATCATCCGGTAAAAAATTGGGCGATTCGGAAGGGAACTCGCTCGGCGGCATTTCTGCAATGTCTGTAGGGAACGTGCCTCCGTGCCGTTCCGGCGCTGCTTCTGAGGCCGGAACGCCACAGAGGGCGTTCCCTACAGAATCGTTTTCCCCCGGCAAAGCCGGGGGCCCAGGGCAGCGATCACCTTTCCAGCGCTTAAGATTATCGGCGTAACGCTCTTTGAGACCTTGTAGACAAAGTTCGCGCAGGTAGTCGCTCGGCGCTTTTTTGTCCGGCGGCGAGAAATTGGGAAAATGCCGCTTGTTCAATTCCAGCTCGATGTTCACACTGTCGGCGATCAACTGGCTTTGCTTCAGCGCCTCTTCGAAGCCCGGAAACGCCGCGTGCATGTCGCTGGGGCTGCGCAAATAAAACTGGTCCCCTTCCATGCGCATCCGATTCGTATCGGTCCGAAAACGGCCCGTGTTGA
>JAYTAU010000550.1:0-1156 GCA_043737375.1 Planctomycetia bacterium | reverse complement strand
GTTCCCTACAGAAGGAACTGAACCAACTGTTTATCGCTGCTGCAATTTCGTCAACACTCCGCGCGCGTGATCGCGAATTTCGACGGTGTCGTCGTTTGTAAGTTTTTCAACTGCCGCTTGCAAAGACGTAAGATCTGCATCTTTGGACGAGCCGGCTAAATCGACCGCGGCCCGCAAACCGTAGATCAATAATTTGGTGCGTTGTCGCAAATTCTCCTGCCGGCTGTCTTTGGTATCCGTCTCGGGCGGTTCGTCGGTTGCCAGTAACTCGCGTAAAGTGTCAATCACTCGTTCATCACCCACTCGCGACAGTGCATATGCCGCATTGTAGCGAACGTAGGGATGTGAAACATCGGACAATAGTTCGACTAATCTCGGATTGGCGCGAGGATCGCTAAACTCACCCAAGGCATACGATGCCGCCAAGCGCAATCGCGGCTGGTCCGATCGCGATGCACTGAGCACCACATCCAGCACGGCCGGATCGTCGCCGAGCGCTTCGCCACCTGTCAGTTTTCGGGCTTCTCGCAAATTATGCGTTAGCACGGCCAGCGACTCGATGGCAGCGGTTTGCACCGGCTGTTCTTTCTCGTCGCGAACGGTCTGCGCGGCTTCGAGCAATACCGGCTTGCCGTCGGCGACTTTGAACTCGCCCAGCGTGTGGCACAAAAACAATCGCAACATGATCGGCTCTTCGCCCATCTCGCCCGACTTGATTTCGCGGCTAAGTATTCCAGCCAGCCGGCCGGCCAATTGCGAGTCGTTTTTGAGGGTTCCGTTTTTGTCCGAGCGCAGTGCGTTCGACAAATTGACTGCGGCTTGCCAGCGACCCTTGTCCTTGCCCTCCAGCGCGCGAACGAACGACTCGGTGTCGTTGCCCATTTGTGCCAGCCAGTGAAACATCATCCAGACCAGCACGATGATCAACACGATCATGCCGGGAATGACGAATAGTTGCACCAGAAACCCGGCGCTGGGGGGCTGCACCGGCGGCAGCAGATGGTCCGGCACAAGCGGCTGGCCGGCTGATCCGCCAGCGATGTCTGAATTGGGATTTGCAGCGATTTTCGACATGGGGCGACGTGATGACAACGAGGGTGAACTGCTTTAAGTTTAAGGGGACTGCGGGGTGCGTCAAGGAGCGACGGGATGCCGG
>JAYTAU010000549.1:0-3242 GCA_043737375.1 Planctomycetia bacterium | reverse complement strand
CCGTCAGACGGACCGAATTATGCTCCCCGTGTACATGTCGGAGTGCTGCCTGAGCCATTTATTGACCCGCGTCGGAATCGAATTGATGTTCTTCATACATTGCCTGAAGGCAGCAACCTTCGTCGCTACAACTTACTTTGGTGTTACACAAATGAGTTACAAGCACGCACCGCCTTTGAAAGGGTTCGAAACGAAATCTTAGTACCATTTACCGATCCTTATATGAATAACTCGTCGCTCTTAAGGAATCTGCTTACTGCACGCTGTCGACAATTAAATCAGCAATGGAGTGAAGAGTTAAGATCTCATAATGAAACCATTCATCGAGCTGCTGCCCACACGGCGTTCCGTATCAAGGATTACCTAACTGTCGTAGATAGTTTAAGTAAGATTGAAGTCCGATCACTAACACCGGCTGAACTGAAGAAACTAGAATTTGCAAGAAAACGACAAGCCCCGTAAGCAGTTCCGTTGGCATGTACATTTGTCCGCATTCGCGTTCATTTGCGGCCATCTTTTCTGAAGCTATTTAACTGCCATGCAAATCGGCAACACGACGATCGACGATACTTTTGCCGAAGCCTTTCGCATGCGTTACACGCGGCTGATCGTCACGGCGCACGACGAACATTGGCTCGCTGCCGCCACGCGCGAATTTACCGGCTACAGCGCGTCGATCATCGGTTGCGACTGTGAGTCGGGCGTCGAACAGTATCTGCAAGCGGCCGAAACTCCTGACGAGCGTCCGGGTGCGGCAATCTTAGTGTTCGGCTTTTCGAACGAAGGAGTCGGCAAGGCTGCGCTCAATCGCGCCGGCCAATGCTTGATGACTTGTCCCACCACCGCGGTTTTTGACGGGCTGCCAAATAGCACCGATCGCGTGCCGCTGGGGCACAGCTTGCGTTACTTCGGCGATGGCTTTCAAAAGAGCAAGTTGATCGAGGGTCGTCGCTATTGGCGCATTCCGGTGATGGATGGCGAATTTACCGTCGAAGATACACTTGGCATTGAGAAGGGAATCGGCGGCGGCAACATCGTCGTGCAAGGGACTACGCTCGATATTGCGCTGTCGGCGGCCCGGCGCGGCGTCGAGGCGATCGCCAAGTTGCCGGGCGTCATCACGCCGTTTCCTGGCGGAGTGGCCCGTAGTGGCAGCAAGGTGGGTTCGCGTTACAAGGCGCTTCGCGCGTCGACCGCTGAAGTGTTCTGTCCGACATTGCGCGGCCGTGTAGAATCCAAGTTACACCCGCTCGCCCAGCATGCCTGCGAAATTGTGGTCGACGGCGTTGATGAAGCGGCGATCGAACAAGCCATGGCCGCGTCGATCATCGCGGCAGCCGGTGCGGGAGTCGCGGCGATCAGTGCCGGCAATTACGGCGGAAAGCTGGGCAAATTCCATTTTTCGTTGCACAAGATTCTTTCTTCCCTTCGTGATTCAAACAATTCGCTCCTGTAAAGCCGCTTGCCGCCGTTGACTTCGCTGTTGCTATCGCCGATTCTACAGCTTGTCCATCACGGGGAGTGACGGCAGGGCGGCAGGAGTAATAATCACGCGATGAAGCGCGCCCATGTACTGATTGTCGACGACGATTCGGCCAGTCAGTCTGATTACGACCAAGCGTTTGCAGAATTGTCCGACAGCGAAGTCCGCTTTGCGAAGAGCCAATCGCAAGCCATCGAGCTATTGCAAAGCGAGGCGTTCGATCTGTTGATCGTTGCGTTGCACCCGTTCGACGCCGACGGTTTGGAGTTGATAGCGTCTGCGAGGCAACAAGACTCTGGTCTGCCGGTGATTTTGGTTTCAGACCGGCCTTCGATCGAGAACGTCACTGCCGCGCTGCGCCTGGGGGTCGCCGAGTATCTAACCAAGCCCCTCGACGCCGCGAATTTGGCCGCCAGTGTGACCAAAGTCTTACAGGGTCGCCGCTTGGGGGCCGAGCACCAGTTGCTGCGCCGGCAGGTCGAGCGCCCCTACGCGTTCGACGACATTATCGGGGCCAGCCCCCCGATGCGGCGCGTGTTCGACATCATCCAGCAAGTGGCGGTGAGCAATGTCGACGTGCTGGTGCTTGGCGATACGGGCACCGGCAAGGAGTTGGTCGCGCGGGCCATTCATCGTCGCAGCCCGCGGGCATCCGGACCCTTCGTGCCGGTCGATTGCGGTGCAATACCCGACAATTTGATCGAAAGCGAACTGTTTGGTCACGAACGCGGCGCGTTTACCGGGGCCGACAGCCGGCGGATCGGCCTGCTCGAATTTGCCGACAACGGCACGATCTTTCTGGACGAGCTTGGCGAATTGCCTTTGGCGCTGCAGGCCAAATTGCTACGCACACTGCAAGAGCGCAAGGTGCGACGCGTCGGCGGGCGCGAGGAAGTCGACGTCGATGTGCGTGTGGTCGCGGCCACGGCGCGCGACTTGGATGCGATGATCCGCCAGGGCCTGTTCCGACAAGACTTGTATTACCGCATCAATGTGGTGCGAATCGACTTGCCGCCGCTGCGCGACCGTGGCGACGACATTGGACTGTTGGCCGAATACTTCGCCAATCGTCACAGCCGTGAGATGAAAAAGCAAATCGCCGGCATCACGCCCGAGGCGTACCAAGTACTGCGGCAATATCCCTGGCCCGGAAATGTTCGCGAGTTGCAAAATATCGTGCGGCGCGGTATCGCGCTGACCAAAGGAACTTTGATCGGGCTGGACGATTTGCCCGACGACGTGGTAATCGGCGCGGGCCAGCGCGATTCCAGCGACACGGTTGGTTATTTTCAGATTCGCGATGAGCATGTCAAACGATTCGAGCGACAGTATCTCATGGATTTGCTCGAGCGACATCATGGCGAAGTGCAGTCCGCGGCGCGCGAAGCCAAGCTGCCGCGCGGGACACTGTATCGGCTGATGAAAAATCATGGGCTCGATAGCGGCGAATTTAGGTGAGCTGATGATCTTCCCTACTTAACTTAGCGTCTATGCGCGAGTTTCTTTTCAATACGGTCAGAATATTTGGTTTGCGTCGTTAGATGTGTCGCGCCCAAGGCAAACGTGTCACACCTGCGCGACAAAACGACTTAAGCACGAAAGTCGCTTGATTTTGTTGGGAAATCACGGCTTTTCTTGACCACGGACCCGCGCGGCTATCTATTGGTCGTCTCGCGCTTGAGAAAAATGACTGCGGACATTCGGTTGACTTCGTCAGCTAATTCTCGATCCTCAAGTGCTTATCATTACAAGGTTTGCG
>JAYTAU010000548.1:0-3246 GCA_043737375.1 Planctomycetia bacterium | reverse complement strand
ACTATTTTCGCCAAATGCGTATCGACGAGATCCCGAACTGTTCATTCAAAGCGAACAGGCGATCGCTGGGGGCAAAGCGGATGCCTTAACGTTGATCGTCGAGAAGCGCGTTGCCGCTCTGGCAGCCGAGTTTGCCGCGATCTCCCCTCCCCAAGGCATGGGGCAGGATGCGTTGGCGAAAGATTTCCCCGATCGTGTTGTTGCGGTGATAGCAGCTACCGGGCTGCCCAAGGTTGAACCAAGCGACGCCACTTGGGAAACCGTTCCACGCGTTTTAATTTATAGCCTCGCGTTTCGAGACCGGATTAAAGCGGCGGACGCGCGCGGCGAAGCCTTGCGAAAGCTACTGGAACAATGGTGTTTGACCGCTCGCAGTGAGAAAGCGCTAACGCGGGCACTCCGCCAAATGTTGCTCTACGAGCGTCGCGATGGGGCCGCCGCCCTTGCTCGACGCGTGCTCGACGGAGAGCCGGGATTTACTGATGTGCTGCGAGCCACAGCGGCCGAGGCGCTCGGTCGCTACGGTTCCGTGCAAGAGGATCTTGCCCGAATCATCCCGTTGCTGAACGACCAAGCCGAGGTTTGGGCGGGAAATCTTGTAAGTCCCGGCCGCGAAGTGGGCGATGTGGCGGCCTTGGCCGTCGTTAGACTTACCGGCCAAAAGTCGCAAGATTACGGGATCAACGAAGCGGCGATCGAGCTGTCGGTCGGCGCGGAAGCCCAAGTGCGGGTCGTAGCATTCGCTGTTCACCAAAACCGCATAGCCGGTTTCGAGGAGTTCGATATCCGCGCCCAACATGGCGTTGTAGATTCGGTCGTGGAGCGTGACGGTGTAGCGTTGCAGCCGCCGCAGCAGGTCTCGGCTGGGTGGTTCGTGCCGCAGTCGCTCGATGAGCCTTTCGCCCTGTTCTTCATATGGAACCACGACCGGCTGGCCGACATCCTCAATAAACTGAAACGAGTCGGACGCAGTGCGATATTGAAAGTGCAACTTGGTAACCGGGCTCTTGAAACAGCCCATCACGTCTTTTTTGTCCCAGCGATTCTCGCCCTGCTGTTTCCAATAGTGCAGTTTGAAGTACCCACGGATGACAGCCGGGTCTAACAGATCGTCGGCGTCGGGGATCACCTCGGCGGCGGATTGTGCGGTCGAGGCGAGGTAGCCGCGGAGTTTGACGTCGGTCGGCTCGAAAATATAAATGTGGCCGCGCAATTGTTTACCTTCGCGATTGCAACGTCCGGCCGCCTGCGCAATGGAGTCAAGTCCGGCCAGCGCTCGATAGACGACGGGGAAATCGACATCCACGCCCGCCTCGATAAGCTGAGTGCTGATGACTCGGCAGCGCTCGCCACGATCGAGCCGCGCGCGGATTTCGGCAAGCACGCTGCTACGATGCGCGCCGCACATGAACGTACTCAGATGAAATGTTCCATTCAAATCGACGTCCTCAACCTGCAGTTGCTGGTAAAGTCGAACCGCATGCGGCCGGGTGTTGACGATGCACAAAAACTGCTGATGCTCGGCCAAGGCTTCGGTAATTTCAGGGTCGGACCGCCGGCCAATGAAATGGGCGTCGACCCGCTTCATATCGCGATAAAGTTGCTCCGGCTCGGCAATGATCTCGCGGACGCGCTCCAAGCCGATTGGAAAGTCGATGTGATGATCGAGCGCCGGCTGCGTTGCAGTACAGAGCACAATTGTGCAACGATAATTGATTGCCAGTTCAGAGATGACGGATAGACAGGGCTTCAGATATTCGACGGGCAGCGTCTGAGCTTCGTCCAAAATGATGACGCTGCCCGCGATCCGATGTAGTTTGCGGCAGCGAGAAGTTTGTGCGGCGAACAGCGACTCGAAAAGTTGGACGTTGGTCGTGACAATCAAAGACGCATCCCAATTTTCGGCCGCCAATCGCGATGTCGCCGTCTCACGAGCGGGGTCGAGATTGCTATGATGTTCCAAGACTACTTCCGTACCGAAGTCGGCAAAGACTTTGCGATATTCGTCGGCGGTTTGCTCAATGATGCTGGTGAACGGGATCGCGCAAATCACTCGGTCGAGGCCGTGGTGTGCTGCATGGGCCAGGGCGAACATCAACGCCGAGAATGTTTTGCCGCCGCCTGTCGGCACCGTGAGTGAGAACAAACCGGGTGGGCTTGTCGCCGCGTCACGACAACTTTGCAGCACCCGCTGCCGCACTTGGTTCACCGCGCTGGCGTCGCGTGTACTGGCCAAGCCCGATAAATAGCTATCGAGGGCTTTGTGTAATTCGCGGATAGAATTCGATTTCGTGGGTCTCAGCGAAGCGCGTTCGGTCGACATAAACCGCTCGGTGGTGAGATAGTCGGCATCGACCAGGGAGGAGAACAGCATCCGGCCGAACAATGATAGCTGAAATGCCGCGCGAGCTTGGTCGCGAAGTTCGAGCGACAACCGCGGCATGGGCAATTCGCGGCGGGTAAGAATGTCGGCCGGCGCGGCGCGCCAATCTTTGACCGGTTTCTTTAAGCGGTTGTCTAAATCCGATTGCCCATGCTCGGCCGCTCGATCACAGAGCCCTGAATGGTGGCCAGCGATGCAGTAAGCGAGCAAACTGCCGATTTCCGGATACTTTTTGAACGCGTATTGTGCACCGGCCGTGGAATGATCGACTCGACCGGCGAAGTTTTCGAGATGCGCTTCAAGGCCGTTTTCAGAGTGCAAGTAGGCCTGGAACTCTAGCGAGTATTTCCCCAGATCATGCCACAGGCCGAGCACGTGACCCCAATCGCCCGCCGAGAATTTATCAGCAAACTGCGCGGCGAGTTCTGCCACCAGGTTGAGATGATCGGCCAGCGGTTCCCAGTGTAGGGCCGGCCGGCCGGCGAGTGAATGCGCGTAGAACGGTCCCTGCTTAGCCATTCGGTGCTACCCCGCAAGCCCTTGTAAGTGCCCCTAGCACAACTCTACCGATGCGCTAACCGGACGCGACAATTGATAAACCTTACCATAGAGGACTCAAAGGTGTGATACAACTAACATCGACAAACTTTCGCACGCGCTCGATATCTCGACTAGTAGCGATTGCTTCACGTCGGCATGGTAATTTGGGCTGTTAACTCCAAGCCCCTGTTAACCAGAGACTTCGAGAGTTTTGGTTCCAAACATTCGGGGTGCGAATGAGAACCCCATGGTCACGTTCGGACCCCGGAAGTTCGATTTCGAAACAGAGAGTGCCGGGTTAGCGGCGTGGTCGGCGCAAACCC
>JAYTAU010000547.1:0-8008 GCA_043737375.1 Planctomycetia bacterium | reverse complement strand
CGGAACTCGACCTTACCGGCCTTGTACTCGCGAACCGTCTTGGCCACGTCGGGCGTTACGGTGCCGGCTCGGGGCGATGGCATCAGTCCGCGCGGACCAAGCACCTTACCCAACGGACCGACCAAACCCATCATGTCGGGCGCGGCAATGCAAGCATCGAAATCGGTCCAACCCTCTTTGATCTTCTTGGCTAGGTCGTCGGAGCCGACTTCGTCGGCACCGGCAGCCGTGGCAGCCGCGGCTTGATCTCCCTTGGCGAACACGACCACGCGCTTGGCTTTGCCGATACCGTGCGGCAATACGATCGAACCGCGAACCAGTTGGTCGGCCTGCTTGGCATCGACACCCAAACGCATCGCAATTTCGACCGATTGGTCAAACTTGGTGCCGCTGAACTGCTTGAGAATCTTCACCGCCTCGGGCAGTGCAAAAGTCTCTTTCCCCTGCGGAACTTTGCTCTGCAGGGCTTTCATTCGCTTCGTCGCTTGTGCCATTGAATCGTTCGCTAAAGTATTGCTATGTGAGTTGAGTGCGAAAATTTATTATGGCGGAACTATGATTCCGGAACGCCACAGAGGGCGTTCCCTACAGAACCGATCCGCAACCGCTAACCTTCGACCGTTAGGCCCATACTGCGGGCGGTCCCTTCAACCATACTGCGGGCATGATCGACATCGCGAGCGTTCAAATCCGCCATTTTCATTTTGACGATTTTATCGATTTGCTCGCGATTGACCTTGCCGACCTTCTCGCGATTGGGCACGCCCGACCCCTTGGCGATTCCGGCAGCTTGCTTGAGCAGCGCCGCAGCCGGCGGGCTTTTGGTCACGAAGTCGAAACTACGATCGTTGTAGACATTGACCACTACCGGGATCGGCATGCCGTTGGCTTCACGAGTTCGTTCATTGAATTGCTGAACGAACTGGCCCAAATTGATACCGAACTTACCCAGCGAAGTACCGACCGGCGGGGCCGGAGTGGCCGAACCGCCGGGAACCTGAAACTTTGCCGTACCAACCAGTTGCTTTGCCATGTTTCGTGCTTACGTTTGCTGATGCTTGTCGTGCCCCCCGGCAAAGCCGGGGGCTGAAATATCGTCTGCCCCGGCAACGCCGAAGGCTGAAATGCAATTCCTATTGAGTCTTGATCCGCGGAACGCCATCGAGGGCAATTCCTACAGGACCGGCCGACACATTCCTACACCGCTTCGATTTGCCAGTATTCCAATTCGACCGGCGTACTGCGACCGAAGATATTGATCATCACCGTCACGCGGCCGTTGGCCTCGTCAATGGTTTCCACATTCCCCTCGAAATTGTCGAATGTGCCTTCGTTGATTTTGACCCGATCGCCCTGCTTGAAACTGATCTTGAGCTTAGGTGCATCGTCGGTCGTGTCGTCGGTCTTCAGGACCAGCTTGGCGATGTCTTGCGGTGCCATGGGCGAAGGTCGCCCCATCGCGCCGGTAAAATCGCCGATGCCCGAGGTCTCACGCACCAAGTACCAAGTGTCGTCGTTGATCTCCATATTGACGACTAAGTAGCCGGGATACAGTTTTCGCTTGGTCGTCCGCTTTTTGCCGTTCTTGAACTCGGTGATCATCTCGACCGGCACAATGATATCGCCAAAAAACCGATCCAAACCTTCCATCGCCACCCGCCGCTGCAACGCATCGCGTATCGAATCCTCGCGATTCGTCTGTACCTTGAGGATGTACCACTGGCGGTTGACCGGAGCATCTATGTCGGGCACCACATCGAGGGCCGGCATCTTGTTCTTCTTCGGAGCCGAAAGCTTAGGAGCGGCAGGCTTGGGAGTCGCGGCAACTGCTTCGACCGCTGAATCTGCGTCGTCAAGCGAATCCGGGTCGTCTTCACCAGTAATATCCGTCGATCCGACTTGGTTCTCGCGATGCACGGATTCGATGTTCGGCAAGGTGTCAAACGACTCGATCTCACTGCTGGAGTCGCCATCGGGCTGATCGGCATTGAGTTGCGGCGAACCCGACTGATTGTGCGATGCATCCCGATCAGAGATTTCCGGTCGGCCTATCGGCACCCCGGCACCATCCGTCGGAAGCGAATCCGTCGCATTGTTCACTTGGTCATTCACGCCAGGAGCCCTTGCTTAGTCGAAACAGTCACACCGCACTAAATTAAACCGCTATTATCAACCCCGCACCACGATCACTGCGCCCAATCAACTGACAATTCCAATCAACTCACGATTCCGATCAACTGGAACAGCTTGTGCCACAAAATGTCGTAGACAAACAGGACTGCAACCAAAAACGCAATCGTAAAAATCACCACGATCGAACTACGGACCAACTCCCCCTTCGAAGGCCAGGAGACCTTATTCATTTCGGCCTCGACCGCGATCAGAAAATCCGCGAATCGAGGCATATTGACTGCCCGAAAGCTCAACCAAATTCCGACCGCCAACAGCACGGCAGGCACACCGAGCGAAATTGCCGGGTCGGCATTGATCAAGGCACCCAACTTCCAACAACCGACCGCCACGATCGTCAGCAACGCAAAAAACGTCAACTGACGGATAATGCGGCCTTGACTACGCTTATAAACGCCAAATTGAAACAGTTCGCTGATGAGCGATCCGGCGGCAATGTCTTTCTTGTCCGACATGGATAATCCCTTGACGACTGGGTTCCTTCCCAACACCGGCTTCCCTACCGCAACTCAAAAATGTTCAATTCAATCGCGGCCGACCGAAACGACGGCAACCAAACAGCCCCCATCTCGCAGGCGCTAAAACCCCAACCGCGTTGCAGACTCACAAACGCCATCCATTTCAAATCACACCCGAACGGCCGGCACCTAACCACCGAACGGGACAGGCTGCCCGATGTAACCGGACAGCCTGTCAAACACGATTCTGCAACGTAGCTGGCAGGGGCGGAGGGAGTCGAACCCCCAACCTGCCGCTTTGGAGACGGCTGCTCTGCCAATTGAGCTACACCCCTAACGGGGCAAATGACGAATGACGAATGACGAATGACGAAAGGGGAAAACACCGCCGATCATAAACCCGACACCCACCAGATGTCCCTTACCCAACTTTGACCGCTTCAAACTATTCGACGATTTTCGTGACGACGCCCGAACCGACCGTCTTACCACCTTCGCGAATGGCGAAGCGAACACCGTCGTCCATGGCAATCGGCGATTGCAATTCGACGCTGATCCGAGCATTATCGCCGGGCATGCACATTTCGGCGTCGCCCATCAAATTGGCGGTGCCGGTGACGTCGGTCGTGCGGAAATAAAACTGCGGGCGATAGCCGCTGAAGAACGGCGTATGACGACCACCTTCTTCTTTGGATAATACATAGACTTCGGCTTCGAACTTCTTATGCGGGTGAATCGAACCCGGCTTCGACAGCACTTGACCGCGCTCGATTTCATCACGACGGATACCGCGGATCAAGCAGCCGACGTTATCGCCGGCCTGGCCCTGGTCGAGCGTCTTGCGGAACATTTCGACACCGGTGCAAATGACCTTGCGAGCTTTTTCGGCGAAGCCGACGATTTCGATTTCATCGCCGGTTCGCACGATGCCGCGCTCGATACGACCGGTAGCCACGGTTCCGCGACCTTCGATCGAAAACACGTCTTCGACGGCCATTAGGAACGGCTTGTCGATTTCGCGAACCGGTTCCGGAATGTAGCTATCGACCGCGTCGAGCAGCTCTTCGATACACTTGCGCGTGGTCGGATCGGCCGGTTTATCGAGGGCCGGCTTGCCCGCACCACGAATGATCGGAATCTCGTCGCCGGGAAACTTATAGTGGGTCAACAACTCGCGAATTTCCAGCTCGACCAATTCCAGCAATTCCGGATCGTCGACCAAATCGACCTTGTTCAAAAACACCACCAAGCGAGGCACACCGACCTGGCGCGCCAACAGGATATGTTCGCGAGTTTGGGGCATCGGTCCGTCGGCGGCCGAGACCACCAGAATGGCACCGTCCATCTGAGCGGCACCGGTGATCATGTTCTTGATAAAGTCGGCGTGGCCCGGACAGTCGATGTGAGCGTAGTGACGCTTTTCGGTCTCGTATTCGCAATGGCTGACGGCGATGGTCACGGTCTTGGTTTCGTCGCGCACCGTACCGCCCTTGGCGATGTCGGCATACGACTTCAGCTGAGCCAACCCCTTGACCGACTGCACCGCCAACAAGGCGGCAGTCAAGGTCGTCTTGCCGTGATCGATATGACCGATCGTGCCGACGTTGACGTGTGGTTTTGTACGTTGAAATAAGTCCTTAGCCATGCGATCTCCCTGCTTTAATCAAAAAATAGACTCAGGTTGGTTGTAAGCTCGAAAACAAATCACCACACGACCGCTACCACGCTATATCGCTGCCTAGCCCCATCTGAAAGCCGCCGCTCCTGAAAAGCTGCCGATGGGACTTGAACCCATGACCTCGTCCTTACCAAGGACGTGCTCTACCAACTGAGCTACAGCAGCGACCCTGGCGACCCAAACACCACATAACCACTGTCAAAAAAAATTAAGTCCAAAACAAGCGGGTAGAGGGAATCGAACCCTCGTATTCAGCTTGGAAGGCTGCTGCTCTACCATTGAGCTACACCCGCAAGCCCTCGTATTCACTTCGAAAATACCATTCAGCACCGATCTAACTCATCGACCGCAAATTCGACCGGGCCAATGCCACTAAACCGGCTGGCCGACCGCTCGCTTGACCAAGACCTGTAACTCTGCCTGCATCCAGGAATGGGAACTGGGGAGTGCAGGATTCGAACCTGCGAAGGCAGAGCCATCAGATTTACAGTCTGACCCCTTTGACCGCTCGGGAAACTCCCCATCCTTAATCGCTAAAGTGTCGTTAACCGAGACGGATATTTCTGTTGAAAACTACTGACCGATCGCAGCCCAAAAACTATCGCAGGAAAAAAACAACCACATAACCAAACCAAGACCGCGATTGAAAACCTGAGGTTCGCAGCCAAAAAAACCGTCAAAAAAATCAACCACCAGCCTTATAAAGCCTGACGTTCCCAGCACTGCCTGGCTGAACGAAAAAACTCAAAAAGAGCTAGCGGAGGGACTTGAACCCACAACCTGCTGATTACAAATCAGCTGCTCTGCCAATTGAGCTACACTAGCCTAGCGAGAGCGCTTTGCGAAACCTCTAAATATAGCGAAGCCGTTTGGCCTTGCAAGGCGGAAAATTGAATGGGGATTGGTAATAATTCGCCGGACTAGCTGCGTGGAGTCGAATCGATACACAAGCTCCGTTTTGCAAGATCCCCTAACTCGGGGTGCCAGAGATTCAGGCCAAACACGGCTAATTTTTTGCAACCAGATAACGCGAAACCCCCCGGCATTTTGCCGAAGGGCGGTTGATTCACATTATATTGACAGTTTACCAAACGTTTGACAAGTGGTGCGTAGGACGGAATTTGTTCCGTCTCGAAGCGTTAAGCGACAAATGCAAATGCCAACTTACGGTGCCAGTGCTGCGACACTATAAAACGGCAAGAATCGCGTTCGTTGTGTTATGCTTTATCCTCCGCGACGCAATTAACCATTGTTCCGATCATCAAACTAGGCGGAGCAAAGCACAGCCACTTCCGGTAAACGGAATGAATTCCGTTTTAAATTAGTTCCACGGTCCCGGCACGTCTATGTGCTCTTCTTCGGCAGCCTGACGCAGTTTACTCAGCGCGCGGGCCTCGATCTGGCGAACCCGCTCCTTGGTCACGCCCATTTCAACGCCCACTTCCTTAAGCGTCAGCGGCTCGTTGTTGTGATTCAGCCCGAAGCGGCTGATGATGATTTTTTGCTCCCGTTCGTCGAGCCGTTCCAAAATCTTGCCGACTTGGACCTGGCGTTGCGATTGGGCGCTTTCCTGCTCGTATTGATCGGTGCGACGGTCCTCCGTGCCCGAAAACATCTCGAAATTGCTCGTCCGAAACCGATCGCGCTGCTTGAGCTCGTCGGGAATCGTGCGGGCGAAATTTTTCATGATTGCCCAACTAGCGTACGTGCTGAACTTAAAACCGCGCGCATAGTCGAATTTCTCAGCCGCACGAATCAGCGACATATTGCCGTCGCTCACCAACTCGAAAAAGTTATCGGCCGGCCCGACATGCTTTTTGGCGATCGAAACCACGAGCCGCAAGTTGGCTCGCACGATTTGATTCTTCATGGCGACGGCTACTTCGTACAATCGCTCGATCTCGTCCATCACGCTGCTCTTGGCATGCGCCAGGTCAAGCTGCTCGCGCAGTTTTCCGGCCCGATATTTGACGTAATTGAACCTACGAAACAGATACGCTTCCTGCTCGCGGCTCAGCAGTGCGACTTCGTACAAACTGGCCAAGTATGGCGGCAAACCGCTCGGGAGCCGTGCCTTTTTCGCGCCGGCTTCAGACTCGGGCATCGTTTCGTTCAGAACCTTAACCGGATCGAGCCTGGCAAATGTCGGGTTTGGAATAAAATCGAGCGGCAGCTCCAAAATCCGCTTGCCGCGCATCTCGTTGATAACACGGTAGATACTGGTCTTGGTGCGGCAATTTCGGCTGGCCAACTGCTCGACCGACACCCCGCGGCAGTATTGCTGATAGATTTTCTTCTTAACCTCTTCGTTCAAGGGGCCGCTGCCGCCGGGAAACACCGCCAAATCGTCGTGATCTTGGTCGAATTGCTTGATGGTGTATCGTATCGTCTCGACACTACGACCCATCCGCTTGGCCACGCGCCGCGATACATCGGCCGGGCAACCTCCGGCCCGGGCCAAACGTCGAGCCGATTCGATAATCTCATCGCGTTCTTCATCGGTCAATTGGCTGAATCGAGCGCCGCGACGAACTCGATCTTCGTTCAATTGGACAAATCGGTCGACCGAGCTGCGTAAAAATCCGACCCGCTTGCGACCGTCGAACACGAATCGGCGGCTGATCAGCCCTTGTTGCCGCCAGCGTGAAATGGTCTTTGTCGAGACATTGAACGCTTTGCTCAGCCCCTCGACCGTGAGCACTTGCTCGCCCACCACATCGGCGGCCACGTCGGCGGCATCCGAAACGTCCTCGACAAACAACCGCAGATCGTGCTCGGCGTCTTTGCCCGTCAGCTTAAGGTTAGGGAACGACTCGGGCCGATAATCGGTGATGCGATAGCAGAGGTATTCGTAGGTATAAGTGCGATCCGGCTCGAGCTCGCCGATCAGCCGCTCGGCCCGATCGACCTGCTCGATTTTCTTATCGCGCGGGGCAAAACGAACTTGCTGATCGCGTAGTTGCTTGATAACGGTACTGAGATAACTGGTATGCATAATCCGATTGCCTCTCCTGACAGACCTTGACGTGATTCCCTGCGACTTTCGCCGCGGTGACAAAGTCGACTATTCATGCCGCGCGGATCATCCCAACCCACACGTGGCAGCTAGCATTTACAAACACCCCATAATCATTATGAAATAAAGCCTATTTCGTTGGGAAGCCCCGATGCAAACGGCTGCTCGACTGAATGTGCTCAATCCTTAGACGTTCTCAAACACATTAAAGTGACATTAGTTGTACGAAACAAAGTGTCTAAAGGTCGATACAAAGTTCGCGATTCCGTAGTTCTTTTTTCTCACCGACAAGGCGATCATCAAACGGCTTAACAGCCGGAAGCAACCCTTGAACCGACATCGCCTAGCCGCAATAAACCCTTAGCCAGCTTAATCTTATACCATAAACAACTGGCATAATCGCCATAATCGAAAACCTGAATCCGAAGCTGAAAAACTGCTCGTTTTCACTTCACATGACAGGGCCGTCGGAAAACGGCTGAACTTGATTCTGGCTAAACGTCGATCTATGCGAAAACGGCGTTCGTTTCAATCGCTCATTTCAATCAATGACGTTAAACAAAGCCCTGACAGCGCCGCAGCAAAAGTCACGCCACCAGCTAGCTCTTGGGTCTGAATCACCCGACCGATGGTCCGGTTCCTCGCTCGCACCGAAAGCTTCTCCAT
>JAYTAU010000546.1:0-8009 GCA_043737375.1 Planctomycetia bacterium | reverse complement strand
GTTCGCCACCGATGCCAACCGTGACGGCGTGGCCGAATCGATCGGTCGCTGGGCCACCATGTCGACGATTGGTGCCGAGCCGACCGGTCTGTACTTCGACGTGTTCAACCCAAATTTGGCCTACGTGAACATTCAGCATCCCAGCAGCGGAAATGATCGCACGATCGCGATCACCGTGCCGGAGCCATCGTCGGTAGCCATGTTGGTGGTGGGTGCGAGTGCCGGAATTATCATGGCCCTGCGTCGCCGACGTCGCTAATTGGTAATTGTTTTCCATTCGGACGGCCTGCCGATGTCGGCGGGCCGTCCGTTGTTTTGTCCGCCTTTCGGACTCTGTGACTTACCGCTTTGATCAGTGCAACTAAGGCACGTCTTATGCTTTTCGTAAAGAGATCCGCTGTTTGTTGGTTGCTTGCAACAACGTTTGTGTTGGGAAATGCGCGCAGCTCCGTAGCCGCCCCGAATTCCTATGAGCAGACGATTCTGATTGCCAACAAGGCCAGTTTTAACCCGACGGTGATGGTCGATCCGAACGTCGTCAACCCTTGGGGCATCGCCTTGCGCCCGCCCGGTATCGGCGGTCATATTTGGCTCAGTAATGCGGGCACCGGTACCACGACGACCTACATCGGTGATGTCAACGGCATTCCGTTACAACAGGACGGCCTGAAGGTCATTCCAATCGAGGCTGTTCCGGAAGACCCGCCTGGCTATGCCGAGATCATCGGCGAAGTCTATCACGCAACCGTTACCGGGCAAGTTTACAACGCGGCCAGCGATGTGCCTGGCCAGCCCGTCGAGTTTCCAGTCTCCGGGCCGGCCAACAATTGGTCCACGAATCCGCCGACCCCGGTCGGCGTAATCTCGGGATCCGCCAAGTTCGTGTTCGTGACGGCGGAAGGAACGATCAACGCTTGGCGTTCGGGGACCAACCCTGGTATGCAGCAGGCCGTGATTATCAAGGATTACACCGCGACTTCCAGCACGCCGCTGGGTTTCGAGTATCCGCCCGGCTACCTGGGCGTGGCCATGACCACCGACGCTTTTACGCTGGACGCGATGAATAACAAGTTTGCGAACAACCGTTTGTACGCAGCCGATTTCGCCAACAACCGCATTCAGGTGTTCGACAACCAGTGGAACGACATCACCGCCGCAGTCCCCTTCGAACGGCCTGTGGGCATGATCGGCAACTACCACCCATTCAACATCCAGTATCTGGGCGACCGACTGTACGTCTCCTATGCCGAAACGTCGTTCGAACTCGACGACCCGACGGAAGAAATCAACTTGCCCGAATCCGGGCGTGTGGTCTCCTACGATCGTGACGGTCACATTCTGCAAAACTTCTCGGACCAATCGTTGTTCAATGCCCCGTGGGGTGTGGCCATCGCGCCCGCAGGTTTCGGAGCGTTTGGCGGCAATCTGTTGGTGGCGAACTTCGGCGACGGAACGATAGCAGCATATGACTTGGCCACCGGCAACCCGTTGGGCTACCTCAACGATGCCGAGGGCAACCCGATCAGCATCGACGGCCTGTGGGGAATCACTTTCGGCAACGGCGTAGCACTGGGCGATGCCAACAGTTTGTACTTTACCGCCGGACCCAACGGCGAACAGGACGGTATTTTCGGCAAGATCACGGTCTCCCCCGTTCCCGAACCGACTTCCGTAGCGCTGCTGGCGATCGGAGCGGCCAGTGGTTTGATCTTGGTACTTCGGCGGCGCAACCAGTCGTCGCGTTAAGAAGAAAGTACATTGACCGCGCGATGGAGAAATAGTTTTCGGTCTCTTGGAATCCAGGATATTATCATGCGTTATGCACTGCTGCTCGCCATTGGGTTGTCTGCTTCCGGGGCTTTTGCCGGCAGCTACTACGAAACTGTGGATGGCGATCTTTCCGGCGATCGGCTCAACCCGACGCTATTCAATGTCGCGATCGGACAAAATCAATTGGCGGCCAGCTCGATTGCCGGCGACCTCGAATACTTTCGCATCGTTGTTCCGGTCAACGCTCAATTGACGCAGATCAATCAAACCGCCTATCAAAGCAGTAATTCCCGGGCATTTCTGGGTGTGCAACAAGGTACGACGTTTACGGTCACTCCCAACACCGCCGAGGCCGATGATCTGCTGGGGTACGTTCACTTCGGGTTTGATTTCTTCAACGCCGATTTGTTGGCGCCGATGGGCACCGCAGGCGGCGCAATCGGCTTCACGCCGCCGCTCGCTGCCGGCAACTACACTTTTTGGGCGCAGCAGATCGAACCAATTTCGGCTCAATACGAGCTGTCGTTCGTTGTCACCCCGGTGCCCGAGCCATCGACTTGGATGCTCGGTTTTGTCGGCCTGATCGGGCTGATACTGTTTAAGTCGCGATTGCTTCGACGAACTGCCTAGCTTTGGTTCGACACAGTTCGACAGCTCATTGCTTTCCAAAGGGCGCATAATCGGAATAGATTCCGGTTGATTGACAGTGACGATTCTGCTCTGCAATCGCTCTCTAAGGGGGATAACTTTGCGCCCGAATTTCGGACCCATATTCGGTCGATCAAAGTCGATGATTGCTTTATCGCAACCTTCGACCCTCGGCTGTTTATGTTTGGACGCAAACTTTTATACGGTCTAGTCTTCGCCGGCTGTGTCGGATTACCCTACCTGTCGTCGCAATGGTCAAAGGCGTCGAAGTCGATTTCCGACTTCACCAGCTCGTCTGCGGCCGCAGATCCAGCTTCGTCGCTCAGCACCAACACCGCTCCGCTATTAGCCTCGGTCAGCAAGCCCACGGCCGCCGAACCCCCCTTGGTCGGCTTGGCCGAGGCGATTCGCTTCGACATCGCCGCGTCGTGGTTGTTCACGCGCTGGCCGCGCGTCACCGCGGGCTTACCCGACGATCAATTGCAAGGGTATCGCGTGCCGTTGATTACCGGTACGACCGAATCCGACGCGGCCGGAGCACTGACGTACTACTTCAATCCGCAACAGCGTTTGCAAAAGATTCACTTCAAAGGGGCAATTGGAGATCCGACTCAATTGGTCGGATATGTCGTCGGCCGGTTTGGATTGACCCGTCAACAGAGCGACGACCCCGGCCTGCATTTGTACCAGACGCGCTGGAACGGCAAACCGATCAACGAGCTGAAACTTCGCCCCGTCCGCGTCGTAAAATCAGAAGCATCGCACGCCCGGTACGACGTGGAACTGACACTGGTCAACTGGGGCAAGTAAATGGATGACGCAGAGGATCGGCGACGGCGTCGCCTCCTACAAGCACAGGATGGGCGACAGCGTCGCCTCCTACAAGTCAACCGACTAGTTACTTCCCAGCGCGTTGCAATGCCTGTTCGAGTCGCTGCAGGCGCTGTTCTAAATCGCGCACGCGTCGCTCGAGCTGTTCAATACGCAGCGCATCGTCGCTCGTCGCGGTAGGCGCTCGCGGTGCCGAATCGATGTTCAACGGCAACGATTCTGGGTTGCTACTAGTCGGCGGACGAGCCGGCAAACGTCCGAAGGGAACTTGACGTTCGGCAACCGGCGGACGCTTGCCCAAAGTGACTTCGATGGATTGCTGATTGCCGCGACGATCGACCTCGAATACCATTCGGCTGCCGACCACCAGCGGCGAGAGCGTGACAACGACATCATCGAGTGAGCGAATACGACGTTGGCCGATTGCAGTAATCAAATCCTGCTCTTGAATGCCCGCGCGGGCCGCAGGGCTGTTCTCGACGACCTTCATCACCCGAGCGCCGCGCCCTTGCTCGTTGCGATCATCGGTAATCAGGCCCAGATAACCGGGTTCGGTTGCCGGCTGTTGGTGTTGGTGAGCGGTTTCGTTCGCGCGAGGCGAGAGTGCCGACGGGGCGAGGATGCGCGGGCCTTCGAGTCGTTGAGCATGAACCGGCACACCCAGACCGCCGGCCAGAGTTGCGATGAACGTCAGCACCACGATGGAGCGACAATGTGTCCGCAAAATAGATCGAGACATAAGGAGCCCTCGGCAACCAATTCATGTAAATAAACAGCCGCGACAACGACGATCCGGCTTGTTGGTATTATAACTTGCCGCGTAAGGTGGATGTTCGAAAGACCAACATGAGCAAGCCCATGGATGATGCACCGCATGTTCAGCCGTCGGCTGACACCCCGCAAAGCGCGAACCATCGCATCTCGGCAGTGCCGCGCGGACAAATTGACGCCGCACTGGAATTACTCTTTGGCGATACCCCTCCCGAAACTCGCACCGATCAAATTCGCCGCCTGCTCGATTTGTTGAATCGTTCGCCGGAACAGGCCGCCGGGCTATTGGGGGCCTGGTCTCAACAGCAACTTCTGGCTGTTTGTTTTGTACAGATAATGCCGGGGCGTGTGGCCGGCTTGCTGCCGCCCAAACTGCGCGAAATCGCTTTGTCTCAATTCGGTCGACCGTCAGCCGACGAACTTGCTCAGCAACTGATTGCGGCAGCTTGCGCTCTGGCCGATTCGCACCGCTGCACGATGGTTCAAAGCTTGCTCGAGACCGACGCCGGTTCGACGGCAGAATGGTTGCGCGGCACCGGCTTTCACCATGCGGCCGATCTGTTGTATTTGGTCAGCCTGTGGGGAGTATTTCCGACGAGCCGGCCGGCTTCGGCGTTGGAATTTATTCCGGTGGACGATCCCGCTTCACGCCGACTGGCCGAAATCGTCGAACGCACCTACCAGGGGACGCGCGATTGCCCGGCCCTTAACGGAGCCCGCAGCACGGTCGATGTGCTGGCTGGATACCGGCAAGTCGGCAGTTCGCGGCCCGAACAAGGTCGGCCCGAGCAAAGCCTGGCCGAGCAGTGGCGGCCAGAACTTTGGCGAATTGTTCGACGAGGAAATGTCGATCTCGGTTGCCTGCTCATCGCCGACCATGTGATCGACCAATGTTGGGAATTGGTTTACATGGGAGTGGTGCCCGAGGCACGCGGGCAGGGTTACGGAATCGAGATCGCGCGGTTCGCGCAGTGGCTGGCGGGCGAAGCCGGGGTCGAACGTTTGGTGCTCGCGGCTGACGCTGAAAATGCACCTGCACTCGACCTTTATTCCGGTGCGGGTTTTACGGCTTGGGACCGGCGTAGTGTGTTCCTAAAAATTACGAACCACGCCGAAGCCTGACACGATCCTGACATGCCCCGCATTTTACTTCCGAATTAGACAAACTCCCTTAGTTATTACTAGACCTACACTTAGGATGTTCGATCGACTTCATTCGACACTCAGCTCACAGAATGCGAACACTTTTTCCACGGTAGTAAAATAGAGTCCGAAAATATTTTTTGGCGAACCGACGACCCTTGACATGAATGATTCTGCGATGAAATCGGCCCAAATTTTTTTTGAATCGACAACTCGTTTTCGCGCGTTGCCGCCACTCGTTTGACAGGCTTGCTAGCACGGTTACAATCGGCGAGTCGGGTGACACAAACAAGGTTCTGGACGGCGTTGCCGTCAATCAATAGCCGCGTTCTTCGCTGGCGTCTCGCTTCACATAATCGGTTCGTTTCTGTACCACGAAGGTCAGAAATCCGAAGCGCTGCGCGCGTTGACAGACTCGGTCAGGAAGTGACCATGGACGATAAGGAAATCGTGTCGGCGGTACTCGCCCATTTAGCCGACAAAGTCGGGCAAGATCGGTTCGAACTTTGGTTCGGCTCCAATGTTCGACTGACCGTCAACGACACCGCGTTGATGGTTGCTGCCGGAAATCGATTCTTTCAAGACTGGCTGCGACAGAATTTTCGCGCCGATATCGAAGCCGCTTGCCAGGCAGTGATCGGCAGTCGCTTATCGATCGAGTTCCGCATCGACGCGGCGTTGCTGAAAGCGACTGCTCCGACGAACACTTCACTCAATGGCGAAAAAGCTAAATCACCGAGAAGCGGGGCCGCGCATTCGCACGATCGCAATCACCGCGCGGTCGCGCCGCTCGAAAACGCGAAGCCGTCCGGAGTCGGACTGCTCGAACCATCGATCAAATTGGCGTGCATCTCCGAAGCCGATGTCCACAACACGCCGGCACAGGCCGGACCAGTGAACACGCCGCAACTCGGAAAGGCGACTCCCGTCGCAATCGCCGGCAACGAGCGTCGCAAGTTTGCAAGGCTCGACACGTTTTGCGTCGGTTCGAGCAACAAAGTGGCGCATGCCTCGGCCGAGCTTGTGGCCGAGCGCGCCGGCTCGATGAACCCGTTGTTCTTGCATGGTCCGACCGGCGTCGGCAAAACGCACCTGCTGGAAGGAATTTGGAGCGCCGCGCGACATCGCAATGCGCGCTGCCATGTGGTGTATCGAACCGCCGAGCAGTTCACCACCGATTTTTTAGAAGCGCTACGCGGGTCGGGCTTGCCCAGTTTCCGGCGCAAGTATCGCGGCCTGGATGTGTTGATTTTGGACGATGTGCAGTTTTTTGCCGGCAAACGTGCCACGCTGGTCGAGTTGCTGCACACCATGGACACTCTGATGCGCGAGGGGCGGCAAATCGTGCTGGCCGCCGATCGGTCCGTCGGCGATTTGAACGAACTAGGGCATGAGCTTTCGGCGCGACTGAGCGCCGGCATGGTCGCGCGCATGGATGCGCCCGATCACGCTACGCGGATCGCCATTGTTCGTCGTCGCGCCGGTGCGCTGGGTTTGACGTTAACGGCCGATGTCGAAGAATTTATCGCCACGCACCTGACCACACATGCCCGCGAGCTTTGCGGCGCAATCAATCGGTTACACGCCACGAGTCGAATTCTCAATCAACCGATCACGCGATCCTTGGCCGAGGAAGCGCTGGCCGAAATGATTCAGCAAACGGGGCGCGCCGTGCATCTCGACGATATTGAAAAAGCCGTCTGCGAGGTGTTCGGACTGAGCCAGGATAGTTTGCAATCGGCGCGTCGCGCCAAGTCGCTCAGCACCGCGCGAATGCTGGCCATGTGGCTAGCGCGTAAACATACGCGCGCAGCACTCAGCGAAATTGGGCAACACTTTGGCCGGCGCAGCCACAGCACGGTGATCTCGGCACAAAAGACCGTCGGCGATTGGGTGACCAAACAATCGGCGGTCGACCTAGCCAATAAATCGTGCAGCGTTGAAGACGCGATTCGCAAAGTCGAAGCGCGCTTGAGAACCGGCTAGCGGAGGCACGATTGACCTATGATCATTCTTCATTCGTGCTTCGGCAGTTGCTTTACGCCGACAGTGTTCAACTTGCGTTTGAAGACCTTGTCGCTACAAGTGACGTAAATCGTGTCCAGATTCGGGCCGCCGAATTTGGCATTGCTCATAAATTTGTCTTGCGGCTTGGCAAGCACGCCGGCTAGGCGCCCACTGGGGTCAAAAAACTGGAGGCCGGCGTGTGTGCAGACGTATAGTCGTCCGCGGCTGTCGATCGTCATGCCGTCGGCACCACTCTCGCGAATGGTTTGCTTTTCATGATTCATGATCTTGATGCCGGCAGGCAATCGATTGCCGCCGAAGACAGTCCAGGTGGCCGGGTCATCGATCTCGAAGGGTTTGACAGTCTGGGTGGTCGGAGGCGATTGCTTATGCAATGGACCGGGCACTTGCAAAGTGCTGTAACGTTCCTTATGCGAGAGCGTTCCGTCGGTTTCGATTTTGAACATCCAAAGGTCCGGCCCGCGAGTGTCGGCCACGACCAGTTGCCCTTCGTCCGGCCACAGCGTGACGCCGTTCGGGTAAGCGATGCCTTCGTCGACGATGCGCTTCTCGCCTTTGGAACTAACATGCCAAACGCGTTTGTTCTGGGGGTCGGTAAAGTAGACTGCGCCCGCGCGGGTGACGACTAGATCATTCGAGTGCACGCCGTCGGCCACGGTGGTTTCTTTTCCGTCGCGATCGAACGCCACGATTCGTTGATTGCCGTATTGGCAACCGAATAGCCGGCCGTCGGAAGTAAACATCAACCCATTCGTTGCCGCACTTTGTTCGACGAACGTTGACAACGTGCCGCGGTTGTCGAGCTTGTGAATTTTGCC
>JAYTAU010000545.1:0-3258 GCA_043737375.1 Planctomycetia bacterium | reverse complement strand
GTTTCGCTGTGGTAGAGAGTCGCCGGTTGGCCGATAGCACGAGAAGGTGATTTACTTTCCGGCTCGGCTGGCTTTCGGTTCGACGGGCTATTTCCCGTCGGGGCTGCCCATCGTAGCGAGACAATTATGTCGCAGGTCGAGCGTAGTCTGTTTGACTGTTGGGGTTTCACGTCCGGAGCTCGTCCAATCGTGCATCTCGATCAACTTCCCGGTTCGTTTTTTGGTCCGTCCAATCTGGTCGATCTGTTGCGCCACCGTGCTACGCACCAAGGCCACGATCGTGCCTTTACCTACCTGATCGACGGCGAGCACGACGAGGTCCACCTGACCTATCGCGAGCTCGATCGTCAGGCGCGAGCCATCGGCGCTCGACTGCAAGCCTTGGGGCTCGAGGGCGAACGGGCGCTGCTGATTTATCCGGCCGGTTTGGAATTCATCGCGGCATTTTTCGGCTGCTTGTATGCCGGTGTGATTGCCGTGCCCGCGTATCCGCCGCGGCGCAATCGCTCGATGTCGCGCATCGACGGCATTGTCGAAGATGCCCAAGCGAAAGTCGCGCTCACCACGAATGAAGTTCACGAACGCATTCAAAGCTTACTGGACGAAACTCCAGCGTTGAAAAAGCTGCATTGGATGACCACCGACACGACCGAACGCGGCCTAGAGACCGGCTGGCATGAACCCGATGTACACGGCGACACGCTGGCTTTTTTGCAATACACATCCGGTTCGACCGGCACGCCGAAAGGCGTCGTATTGACGCATGCGAACTTAATGCACAATTCGGCATTGATCTCGTATGCGTTCGAACACAGCCGCAGCGGGCGCAGCGTGTTTTGGCTGCCGATGTATCACGATATGGGGCTGATCGGCGGGATTCTGCAACCGCTGTACATCGGCCAGTGCAATATCCTGATGTCGCCCGTTTCTTTCTTGCAAAAGCCTTATCGCTGGTTGCAAGCGATTAGCAAGTACAAGGCCACGATCAGCGGCGGGCCGAACTTCGCCTACGACTTGTGCGTGCGAAAGACTACGCCCGAACAGCGCGACATGTTGGACCTGAGTAGTTGGATTCTGGCATTCAACGGCGCCGAGCCGGTTCGCGAAGAGACGATCGAAGCGTTTACCCGCGCCTTCGAGCCCTGCGGTTTCCGCCGCGAGGCGTTCTATCCCTGCTACGGCATGGCCGAGAATACGCTGATCGTATCGGGCGGTTTTCGCGCGGCCTTGCCGGTGGTGCGACACTTCGACGTCAAGAGTCTCGAATGCAATCAGGTGGTCGATGCGCTACCCGATGAAGAGGGTGCGCGTGCCTTGGTCGGTTGCGGCGGCAATTTGCTCGACGAGGAGATCGTGATCGTCAATCCGGATACGAAAATCCGTTGCGCTGCCGACGAAGTCGGCGAAATTTGGGTCTCCGGCCCCAGCGTGGCGCAAGGGTATTGGCGTCGGCCCGACGAGACCGAGTACACGTTTCGTGCGTTCATCAAGGATAGTGGTCGCGGGCCCTATCTTCGCACGGGCGATCTGGGTTTCATGCAAGACGGCGAATTGTTCGTCGCCGGGCGATTGAAAGATCTGATTATCGTTCACGGTGTCAATCATTATCCGCAGGATATCGAGTTAACCGTCGAACGCAGCCACAACGATTTGAAGCCCGGTGCCGGCGCGGCATTCACCATCGAGATCGACGGGCGTGAGAAGCTGGTCTTGGTGAACGAAGTCGAACGCGGCCGGCATCGCGACACGGCAACGTTTCAGCCGGTCTACGATGCTGTGCGCAAGTCCGTTTCGGCAGAACATGAACTGATTGTCGACGCGATCGTGCTGATCAAAGCCGGCAGCATCCCGAAGACCTCCAGCGGTAAAATTCAACGCCACGCTTGTCGCAACGGTTTTTTGGATGGCACGCTCGACGCGGTCGCCGAGTATCGCGCCTGGGCACCCATCATTGCGACGCCCCCGGCACCGCCGACCGGGCATCCGGCTGGCACCAACGGCGCGGCGCGCACGCTTTCCGCGCCCCCCTCGACCAACGGAAAACGATACGCTCAGCAGACCGCCGAGGTCGTGCTGGAAGAAGTTCGCAAAGTCGCCAAAGAGCGTGCCGCGGGTCTGACGATCGACAGCAACATTTTGCATCTGGGACTCGATTCGCTCGAACGGATGGAGATCATCGCTTCGCTCGAAGATGCCTTTGGCGGTCGCTTTCCCGAACAAGTTCTTACGCAGATGGAAACTTGCCAGGAAGTCGTCGAAGCGGTCGAGACTTATCTGGGCAAAACATTGCGAGCCAAAGGCGCACCGACCGGAGCGACCGAAGTTCCACCCGAAAATTACCGCTTCGATCTGTACCCCGAATATCTGGCGCTGAAGCAAAACATCAAGGCCATTCAAAGCTCGGGGCTGGTCAATCCGTATTTCAACTTGCACGAGCGCGTCACCAACGACACCACGGTGATCGGCGGACGCGAAATGATCAACTGGAGTAGCTATAATTACCTCGGCATGTCGGGCGATCCGGTCGTCATGCAAGCGGCCAAAGATGCCGTCGATCAGTTCGGCACCAGTGTTTCGGCCAGCCGACTGGTATCGGGTGAGAAGCCCGTGCATCGCGAATTGGAACGGGCCATCGCCGATTTCGTCGGCGTCGAAAATGCCATCTGTTATGTCGGCGGTCACTCGACCAACGAGACGACGATCGGACATTTGTTCGGACCGGGCGATTTGATTCTGCACGATAGTTTGGCGCACAACAGCATCATTCAGGGTTGTATCCTCAGCGGCGCGCGCCGGCGGCCCTTTCCACACAACGATTGGAAAACGCTCGACCAATTATTGAGCAACATGCGACACGAGTACCGCCGCGTGTTAGTGGTGATCGAAGGCGTTTATAGCATGGATGGCGACTATCCGGACGTGCCGCAGTTTATCGATGTCAAAAAACGACACAAAGCGTTCTTGATGATCGACGAGGCCCATTCGGCCGGCACGATGGGACTGCATGGTCGCGGCATTGCCGAACATTTTGACGTGAACCCCGCCGAAGTCGACATCTGGATGGGCACGCTCAGCAAGTCGTACGGAAGTTGCGGGGGCTACATTGCCGGCAACGAGTCGCTGGTCGAGTATCTGAAATATACCTCGCCAGGGTTCGTGTACAGCGTCGGTATGCCGCCGTCAAACGCCGCCGCGGCCTTGGCGTCGTTGCGATTGCTGGAAGATGAACCCGAACGCGTGGCCCGACTGCATCAGAAC
>JAYTAU010000544.1:0-8035 GCA_043737375.1 Planctomycetia bacterium | reverse complement strand
GCTGTGGCTGAGCCGCACCTTCGGTGCTGAAAACCGACTGGCGTTGTTAATGCCTCGTACGCCGGGTGCCATGCCCACTGCCCTGAGTGGGCATGACGAGGATGACCGTTGTGCCGGCATTGCTTTTCTATTCCGCCGGGGTTGTATCAGTTACATCACGGTCTAGAGCTAACAAACGGCGATGGGGCTCCGTCGATGTAACCCCGTTGGGGTAACGTGATCTACAATCCGGCGATAGCCTTGAAGTCGTTTTTCAACGATCGATACAACTGCTGATAAATCGGGAAACCGCGGTTGTATCGCTCGACGGCGGCACGTTGCGTCGCGGTTTCACTGACGACCTGGATCGTGGCTTTGCAGGCTTCTTCGATATTCTTGAAAGCCCCGCCGCCGACCGCCGCCAACAGCGCCACGCCGTAGGCCGGCCCTTGTTCGGCATTCGTGGTCACCACTTTCTGACCGAACACATCGGCCTGAATTTGTCGCCACAGCGGGCTGCGCGAGCCGCCGCCGCTGGCGCGAATCTGTTTGACCGGCACTCCCATCTCGCGAATGATCGCCAAACTATCGCGCATCGCGTAGCCGACCCCCTCCATCACCGCGCGGACCATGTGGCCGCGACCATGCTTGAGCGTCAGCCCGATAAAACAGGCCCGCGCGTCTGGATCGGCATGGGGCGTTCGTTCGCCGGATAAGTAGGGCAAAAAGAACAGTCCATCGCTGCCGGGCGGAACCGATTCGGCCTCGGCGGTCAGCGCAACATAGGGATCGACTTTAGTCTTCTTGGCAGCCGCGATTTCGGCCTGACAGAGTTGATTGCGAAACCATTGCAGGCAGCCGCCGCCCGACAGGCTGACTCCCATCATGTGCCACTTGCCGTTGACCGCGTGGCAGAATGTATGCAGCCGTCCTGCGGGATCGAATTCCATCGTATCGCTATGCACGAACATGACGCCTGAGGTACCGATCGAAGTGCTCAGCGTACCCTTGCTGACGATCCCGTTGCCCACCGCGCCGGCAGCGCAATCGCCCGCCCCGCCGACCACGACGCAATCGGTCGACAGACCCAACTGGGCCGCCGCTTCACGCGTCAAATTTCCGGTGATTTGCTCGGACTCGTAGCACTTGGCGAACAAACTGCTATCGAGTTCCAGCTTACTGAGAAGCGGCTTCGACCAGTCGCGCTTGGCCACATCGAGCAGCAACATGCCGCTGGCGTCGCTGACATCGGTGGCAAACTCGCCCGTCAGGCGGCGGCGGATATCGTCCTTCGGCAGGAGCACCTTGACGGTCTTGGCGAAATTCTTAGGCTCGTGGTTGCGCAGCCACAGGATCTTGGGCGCAGTAAACCCGGTCAGCGCCGGGTTGGCGACCAGTTTGATGAGTTGCCTTCGCCCACCGGCGCGCTGTTCGATCTCGGCACATTCGGCCGCCGTGCGTTGATCGTTCCAAAGCAGCGCTCGCCGAACTACCTGGTTGTGTTTGTCCAAAAAAACCGAACCGTGCATCTGACCCGAGAGTCCGATCGCGCGCACATCGGCCGGTTTGAGCTTGGCCTGTTTAACGACCGCGCGGATGGTTTTGATCGTCGCTTGCCACCAATCTTCGGGATCCTGTTCGCTCCAGAGCGGCTGCGGGTGATAGGCAGGATACAGCGCGGTGGACTCGGCCAAAATTCGGCCCTGTTCGTTGATAGCCAGGGTTTTGGTGCCCGAGGTGCCGATATCGACGCCGAGAAAAACGCTCATGAACCGAGTGGGGCTGTGAGAATGGGGTGGGGAATGCAGCGATTCAGGCCAAAAGTTCGAGCGAAGCTGCAACGCGGCAAGTATAAATCACCTCGCTCGCGACACAAGGGTTACTATGCGCCGGCGAAAACAATCCGCACTCGGTCGTTGGAAGATATGGTTGATGTTCGCGATTGGGCCGGATGGGCCGCGAGATCCAGCGCGCCGAACGGGCTACAACACCACGCCGATCTTCTTCGCACGTAGCTTGATGCCTTGCTCAAAGTAGACGAATGGAACCGGCTGGTGCCGCCGCGCCCAAAAGAACGTACTCTCGACCAGGCTGCGGGGTAGCGTGCCGTCGCTTACTTTGTCGACAATCAATGCGACAAACGCAAATTCCTCGGGCTTGCGGGTCCTCAACCCCACTTCCAAAGTCTTGCGAAATTCCTTCGCCGCAGCCGGACTGAGCGGTACGGTCGCCGATTGAGCCTGCGCAACCGGTGCTAGAACGGCCATGTGAAGTAGCATCAACACGCTCAGGATTGCAATTCGTGCCAGCATGACGATGTCTTTCGCTGCGGAAGTTCGTGGCATCGTCACCGGTGCGACGCCGAAAATGTTGCCAGCTTGTAGATGAATATCGCGATTGGAGCAAGCCGGGCCGCAGCAAAACCCTACAGCTATCGTCGTTCCGTTTTTCGATGTTAGAATGGCAAGCATGGACGTAAACCCGTATAAATCATCGCAGGTGTCCGTTCCTCAGCACGAACAACACGAACACCACAAACAAGAGGACGTCCCTAAGTTCTGGCGGGCATTTAATGTCGTTTTGGTAGCCCTCGGCTTGATCGGGTATGCACTAATCGCCTTATCTCTACTGACTCTCATCTTCGAGGATTGATAAACAGCTGGCGCGTTAATTGGCGATACTTCCAGAATGCTCGTTTCCTACTTGGCCCAGTAACCTTTCCCAAAAATTTGACGCTCCCTGCCAGCGGCCGTTATATTAAAGAGTCATCCCGCCGCCCGTTCGCACGCTTCCATTCCCCTTAGTTTGCAAGGTTTCTCGACGATGCTCATTATTCCTGGTCGACCGGGCAAGGACTTGTGCGATCGCAATTTGGGCGTCACGCGGCGCGACCTGCTGCGCGTCGGCGGTTCGGCGTTTTTGGGCATTTCGCTGGCCAACATGCTGCGCGGCGACGCGCGCGCCAAAGAAGCTGCCGCCAAGGACGCCAAACCGGTCAATGCCGCCGGCCATGCCACCGGCGGACCCGGCTGGGGCAAAGCCAAGAGCGTGATCCTGGTCTACCTGCAGGGCGGGCCCAGTCACATCGACCTGTGGGACCCCAAGAACGACGTGCCCGACAATGTGCGCAGCGCGTTCAAAACGGTGCCGTCGAAAGTGCCCGGCATCGACCTGACCGAAATGCTGCCCGAGTTCGGCAAGATCACCGACAAGACGACGCTGATCCGCTCGATGAGCTACACGCCCAACGGGTTGTTCAATCACACGGCCGCCATCTATCAAATGCACACCGGCTACACGGCCGACAAAGTCAGTCCCTCGGGCCAGCTCGAGCCCCCCACGCCCAAGGACTATCCAAACTTCGGCAGCAACATTATTCGCTTAAAACCATCGGACAGCCCGATGTTGCCGTTCGTCATGCTGCCGCGGCCCCTGCAAGAGAGCAACGTTGTCGGCAAGAGCGGCACCGCGGGTTTTCTCGGTCGCGCATACGATCCGTACTACCTGTATCCGTCGGGCGACGACATGGATATGGCCAAGATGGATCGCATCAAAATCGACGACCTGCAACTGCGGCCCGAGGTCTCTTCGTCGCGGCTCGAACGTCGCGCCAAACTGCGCGACCTGATTAACGAGGGCATGCCCGAAATCGACAAGGCCACGGCCAAGTACGACCTGAACGAGTACTACGACAAGGCGCTGGGGCTGATCCTCTCGGGCCGAGCGCGCGATGCCTTCGATCTGAAGAAGGAGAGCGACAAAACGCGCGATCGCTACGGTCGCAATACGTTCGGGCAGAGCTGCTTGCTGGCCCGTCGATTGGTCGAAGCGGGCACGCGCGTGGTCGAAGTCATTTGGCCGAAGGTCGCCAACAGCGACAATCACTCGTGGGACATGCACGTCGACCTGACCAAGCGTCTGAAGAATCAGGCGGCGCCAATGATCGACCCGGCATTGTCGTCGTTGATTGCCGACATGGACGACCGCGGCATGTTGGAAGACACGCTGGTCGTCGCGGTCGGCGAGTTCGGTCGCGCCCCGCAGCGCGGCGTCAGCACTTCGGGCAACGGCAACTCGGCTGACGGTCGCGATCATTGGCCGTACTGCTACACGGCGGTTCTGGCCGGCGCGGGCGTGAAGCGCGGCTTTGTGTACGGCAAAAGCGACAAGACCGCCAGCGGCCCGTTGGAAAACCCGGTCCACCCGACGGACCTATTGGCGACGATCTATCACGCCGTGGGTCTGGACCCGGCTACGATCGTCTACAACCATCTCAACCAGCCCCGCGAAATGGTGCAGGGGAATGTGGTGAGCGGAATTTTTGCTTAATGCTTCGCAATGTCGGCCGTTGCGGTGAGATTTGTTTCTCGATTTGCTTGCTTATGCGTAGCGAATCGTTATAACAGTAGCGGGAACAGAATTTCTCGAACTCGCGAGGCCGGCAATGCTCGGTCGAGGCTTACTAAAGAGCCAAACAGCAGCGGGATTTCTCTCGATAACGCTGCTTAATTTTGCGATCGTTCATGGTGGCGAACCACGAGCGCTGGTTGGCACACTGCTCGACCACGGCAATCAATCGTCCGCCAAGAACCTTGCCGCAGCGCGAGACGTTTACCAACAACTGCGTCAGACCGCTGCCGCCGACGATCTGCGGATCGACTACGCATTTTGTTTGGTGCTAATGCAACAGCGCCGCTATGACGAAGCGCTGGAACTGAACGCAAAACTGCTCGCACGATCGCAGGGGCAAACGCAACTGCTGATGCGGCGACATCGCATCTGGCTGTTGTTGCATTTACAGAAGCACTCGGATGCGGTTTCTGAAATGGAACTCTTGGTGCCGAGTCTGAAAACCAACGATGGCATCGCGGTTGATGCGACGGCCTTACGCGAGACGATTAATTTTCTCGGTCGTGTTTATGGATTTTTGGACGGGCCGATAGCCGATGTGGTCACAGCACGCGCGCTCCAATCGTGTAATGCCACAATCCAAAAACACTTAACAGCCTCACAATATGAAACCTTTTTGGCTGGACTGGAGACAACACACCGCGAGTATGCCGCTGCGGAATTGCGTTATCAACAAGCGAAAGCTGCGAGTGAGGACGAGCGTATTGAGTATATCGATGCAGTACGGCAAGAGTATGCCGAACAGCGGACCATACTCTTGGAGCAACAGCAATCGCTGCAAGCAAGAGTCGCCCAACAAGACCGACAGCGCCAACGCGACATCGCAGAGATTGACGAAAAACTTGCGGACACTCAACTTAGGCTCAGCCGTTTTAACGGAAGCCTGGGTCCAACGCAGCCTGCCAATGAACTTATCGCCATTGAGCGAGAATTAGCCGAGGCGGGCGTTTTTAATCCGCGTCTGCGAAACGCGACTTCCGCTACGGCCGGACGCTCGCCGGCTTCGTCGCCCGAGGTGGCAGGACTTCTCGCACAATTGCAACTGCTAACTCGCGAGCGAGCAGCCGTTTTGGAAAAACAACAAGCCGATTCCGCCCGATTCAAGGCAAGATCGGCCGCTCTGACCAAGGAAACGAAGCGGCTCGACCAACAGCAGGATCAGGTTGGCAGCAAAGTTACTCCAACCGAAATCAGGCAGGCGCATGCACGGCTGATTGCCATCGAGAGCTATGTGGCGTTTCCGTTCAAGGCCGAGCAGGCACGTATTTTAGCAACGTTTGATAAATAAACTCGATAGGTTAGTTGGCAAAATACCCGTAAATCGAACGAGGCAAGGAACTAGAGTTGAGCGGCGAAACCTTTTTGAAAGGCAATGTTATGCGAATCCCAAGCCGTGCTTGTGCTGGCCGTGCGCGACAGATCTTGCGCCATTGGTTAATTGTCACCCTGTCAATCGCACTAGCATATGGAGCAAGCTTGTCTCCGTGCGTAGCTCAGACGATCCCTAAGCCGGCCACTACTATTAAGGCGGCCGTTGCGCGCGTTGCTGATTCCCGTGCAGCGGATGCTAAACCGGTCGAACAAAACGTGCAGGCCGCGCTTCAGGCCGAGATCGCCGGCGATGCGAAAGTTCGTGAGGCCGCACTACAGGCAGCTCTGGAGCAGTCCCCCAACGATTCGTCGGTCCGCTGGCACAACGGCTTTGTGCGCGTGCAAGGCAAGTGGATTAAGCACGACCAGACGCTCGATCTGTCAGCGACCGATTCGAAATTGAACAAGTATCGTGAACAACGTGCCTCGACTCCGACGACGGTCGAAGGGCATCTGCAATTGGCCGACTGGTGCCAACGCAACAAGCTTGTCGATCAAGAGCGTGCGCATCTGACAGCCCTGCTCGATCTGGCACCCGATCACGCGGCAGCACGCCGGCGGCTCGGACATATTCAGATCGATGGTAGTTGGTTGTCGGAGGACGAACGGGAAACGGCAAGTCGTAAAGCGAGCGACGTCGCGACTGCCATGAAAAAATGGTCGCCTAAGCTGACCGCGCTTGGTAAGTCATTGACCAAGTCGAAACTGCGTCAGCAAGCGGCCGTCAAGCAATTAGCGGAAATTGACGATCCGGCTGCGATTCCAAGTATGGAACTGTTCGTCTCGACGCCGACCGAGTTAGGCGCGGTGGCCGTCGTCGAGGCGCTCAGCCAATCCGAAGCTCCCGACGCATCGCTCTCTCTGGCGCGGCACGCACTGCTTTGTACCTGGGCGGAAGCGGGCGATAACGCCGTCGAAAAACTCAAGAAGCGCGATCCTCACTCTTTCATTCCGGCCATCTTGTCGACGACGCGTACTCCTTGGCAAGCGCGGATGGAACTCACGCGCGGC
This sequence comes from Planctomycetia bacterium, assembly GCA_043737375.1. Classification (GTDB taxonomy): domain Bacteria; phylum Planctomycetota; class Planctomycetia; order Pirellulales; family JALHPA01; genus JAWXCH01. Next base: position 1,264 of record JAYTAU010000544.1, on the reverse strand, counting down.
TCCGGCGGTCGGTTGTTCTATCGGCATATGCTGTACTCCGAAAACGAACAGAAAGGGACGCTGGCTGTTATCGACCAAATTTTCAATACGACCGGCAATCGAGAAACTGCCCTAGCGGACGCGTCAGGACAAGCACTCACGACTGCTTCCCAACGAAATGTCGCTTTGGCTCGGCAAAATTCGGCCATTGACCGCTACAACCGGCAGGTGCGGGCGGTGCTTAGCGCGGTCACCGGCGCCGATCTGCCTTCGAACCCCGATGCTTGGTGGGCATGGTGGAATGAGCAAAACGAGGTTTACTACACAGGCGAAAAGCCGGTCGATCGCCAGTATGCCCGATCCGAGACGACGGTCTATGGCAGTGATTCGCTGGATCTTCCGCAGTTAGTCTCGTCGTCGCCTGCGAGCCGGCACGAATGTCTGGCGGCGGGCACGCCGGTCTGGACCGATCAAGGCGCAGTTGCCGTCGAGAAAATTCGCGTCGGCGATTTGGTGCTGGCCCAACATCCGCGGACAGGTGAGCTGGCTTACAAGCCGGTTGTTCGCACGACGATTCGACCGCCCGAAAAGTTGCTCGCCATCAAACTACCAATTGAAACCTTCAAGGTCAGCGGCGGACATCCGTTTTGGGTTGCCGGTCGCGGTTGGGTGAAAGCGCGCGATCTGCATGCCGGAACCATTTTGCATGCGATCAATGGACCGGTGGTTGTCGAGGATGTGACGCCCGAGACCCAGTCCGAACAAAGTTACAACATGGTCGTCGAAGGGTTTCACTCGTACTTCGCCACGAGCTCCAAACTGCTAAGTCATGACAATTCGATTCGCGAGCCGGTCTCGACCACGGTTCCAGGACTTGCGATCAAGTAATCGGTCCAACCAAAGAGAACACGCTTCTTAGACACCAATCGCAGCAATTAGGAGAGACCACAAAACACACGGAAAACTCGAAAAGAAGAAGCGGCAATCGAAGAGCCGGTTGCAAGGTCGTGCTGAGAGTGCGACCAACGATGATCGACCAACTTCCCCTATTCCTCTTTTCGTGTTGTTCGTGTGTTTCGTGGTTAACTTGGCCTTCTGCGTCCATTTCGTGGTCAGCCTTCTTCCTCGTTTAGCTGATAAAACCGCGACGCGTTGAGACCGAAGATCTTTTCGCGGTCGGCGGTATTGAGGGCTGTCAGGTTTTGCTCGACCGCGTCGACGACTTGTGCATAGCTGCCAGCCAATAAACAAACGGGCCAGTCACTGCCGAACATCAATCGCTCAA
>JAYTAU010000543.1:0-3261 GCA_043737375.1 Planctomycetia bacterium | reverse complement strand
AACTCTCCGTTCAAGATGTTACCGCAGTGGCACGGAGCCACGGAGAAAGAAGAGAAACGGCCGCGAATGAACGCGAATACGGCAGTATTGAACCACGGAATACACGAACGACACGATGAAACGCAGGCAATAAGAAAAGTGGCAATCGAACTGTTTAAGGCCGATTCTCCAACTTCTTCCCTGGCCCCAACTCCTGATCCCCGACCCCTTTCATCTCTCCGTGCCTCCGCGCCTCCGTGGTGAAATTAATCGACGCTGCTTATAAGTTGCCGGTCGCCTCGCGGGCTAGACCGGACGCGCGTAAGTGATCGAGCTCGTTGAGCGTCAATAGTTGTACGCGGCTATCCCACTGCATGCGGCTGATCGACCCATTGAACAGCCCAAACGGATTGTTCTCCGCCGGAACTTCCAGCAAGGCTTTGAGCGTCGCGGCCAACAGTCCGCCGTGCGAGAACACTGCCACACTGCGTAGCGGCTGCTGGCGAATTTCGGCGAACACCGCCTGACCGCGGACCATCAATGCGCGGCGCGATTCTCCGCCGGAAATCACAAAGTCGGCCTGCTGCTCGATCCAGGGCTTGGCTTCAGCCGGGTAGCGTTGTTGAATCTCGGACCAGAGTAGGCCCTGGAAAATTCCGGCATGAATTTCTTTCAGCCGGTCGTCGCTGCGGATCGTGAGTTTTAATTGCCGGGCAAGCGGCTGGGCGGTTTGCATGGCCCGCCGCAGCGGGCTGGAATAGATGGCGTCGATTTTCTGGTTAGCCAAAGCGTCGGCAATCGCCTCGGATTGCTGGATGCCGAACGGCGAGAGCGCCACGTCGGACTGCCCCTGAATTCGCCCCTCGGCGTTCGACAAACTTTCGCCGTGACGAATTAAGTAGAACAGCATGCGGCGTTAGATGTCCGATTGTGTCAGCTTTTTGAGTCCATGACCCAGGGCGTTGCCCTGGGCTGGTGCTGGAACGCACCTTTGGTGCTACGCTACCGCACCATACTATCGTCGTGTGGCCAGACGCGGTCGGCATCGTCCAGCGAGACCATGCGGCGCACGGCCTCGTTGGGACGGGCGGCGTTCGTAGAGCTGCCGCTTGCGTTATAGTCGTTGGCAGCATGGTGGTTCGCAACATCATTGTTCGCCGTAGGTTTAGCAGTTTCGAGCGAAGTTAGGTTGCCGCGCGAATTGGCCGCGCGGTCTTCGGCCAAGCCTTGCCAAACGGCTTGCGATACGTTGTTGACCTGCAGCACGCGGCTCTTGGCGGTCGGATCGTCGAGCGGACGAATCAGGCAGATGACTTCGGATTTACTTGGCATGCTGCGCAATTCTGAAAGAAATTTTTCTTCGTCGACCGTCAATGTTTGGCCGTTCACTGCACGAACCGACGCCATCGCCGCATTCACAGTGCCCGAGTTCGAATCGCTACGGGCCACAGTTGTTTCAGCATCTAGATTGCCGCGCGGCATGATTCGCGGCATCGACTTGCCGGCCATCGCAGAGGATCGCGAGGCCACCGCATCGGCCTTAACGCGAGTATAGATGAACGACAGCTTCGCCCGATCCAGCTCGCTGTGAATCGCGCCGATCGCGGCGAACAGACCTTGATTGTCCTCGGGATCGGCCGCGTTGCAGACTCCGATGACCATCCCATCGTTGCTAAACAACCCTCCACCGCTGCGTCCTTGTACTGGCGCGCCGGCGACTTGGACATTCGGCGGGCCGCGAAAACGATCGATCGAAACGACGCTTGTGGTCCGGGCCGTCGCGTCTGCACCACCGTCGCAGCCAACCGTGATCACGCGATCGCCGGCCTTGTACGAATAACCCGCGGGCGCGACCGGCGCAACGACAAACGGATGGTTCGCACTGATACGCACCAAACCCACGTCGCTGGTCAGATCGTAGCTGACCAGTTTGCCCGAAACTTTGCGCGGGGCGTTCGGTCCGAACAGATCGACGAAAATATTGCCGTCTTTTTTACATTCGCGAAAAACGTGTCCACATGTCAGAATTAACGCCTCGCCTTCGCGAGCGTCGATGATCGTGCCCGAGCCGGTCGAAATACCGTTTTTATCTTCGATTTTGAGCCGCACTGTGGCACGAATCAGTTGCTCGTCGCTGATCGGGTTTCTACCAGCCGGTTGATTAACGCTGTTGGCATGGTGGCCGATGTTGCCAGCCAGCCGCGTCGACGCCAAGCCGTTGTCGCTGACCGGTCGTGCCGGTACGCGCGAAGCTTCGGCAGCTTCCCAGCCTTCGGCTGCATTGCCAAGTGAAACTGCCTGTGCGCTAAGAGACAAATCGGCGGATGGTATGGCAGTCGCGCCCGATGCACCAACTTTGGCGGTTGCCAACGGCGTACTGCTGTTGCCCGGCAGCAGTTTACTGAGCAGGCGCGGTCGCTTTTCCGAAGAACTGATTGTTGGGCCGCGAACGTCGGCTGGAGACGAAACCGTCTCGGCCTTGCGAAGCAATTGAATCAATTGCGACTTGGGCAGCGGGCCGACTTCGCGGGCGACTTCGCGCCCATCGAGCGTTGCGATAAACGTCGGTAGTCCCGTGACTTTGAACTTTTGAGTCAGTTCCTTGTCCTGCTCAACGTTGATTCGCTTGACCGGATAACCCTCGGCAATCAACTGATCGACGACGGGATTCATGGCTCGGCAGGGGCCGCACCATTCGGCACCGAAATCGAGCAGCATCGCTTCAGCCGCGAATGCCTGGTTAATCAGAATTTGCCCCGCTACCAACACTGCGCACAAACCCACGAACCGCCGGCACAAGACCATGATGGTATCCTCCCTGAAAGTCACGGCCGCTACGTTGTTGGCTCGATGGTCCATCATCGAGCCCCGCGAACCGAGCCCACAGTCCTTTGTGGGGGCGGTATTCTGCCGAGAGTTTGTAATCCATACAATGCCAATGTTGATCCGTTGACAGAATTGCGGGAAGTAATTCGTAGGATAGACCTCCGATCCGTCGCATTCTCTCGTTCCCACGGTCCCCGTGGGAACGCTCGCAACGGCCGCTCCGCGGCCATTAACGTATACGCTGCACCAACAAGGGACGCGGAGCGTCCGGAGGGGACGTTACCACGCGGAGCGTGGGAACGAGCAACTTGGGAACGAGGAACGTCTGGCTGAAGCCTGAACTACGTGTCTCGTCACCTGTAATGCGCCGATAGAATTGTCCCTTAAGGCGCGGATAGAAATGTCCCATAACTAACCCTCCCGAAAGGAGGGTTGAGGATGGAGACATTATCGATG
>JAYTAU010000542.1:0-8045 GCA_043737375.1 Planctomycetia bacterium | reverse complement strand
TGAAAACAGTCAAGCGCGCGCGGCCGTACAGCCGCAATTTCCGCAGGCAACCGTGCCGCCGCCGCTCTGGCATGAAAAGCAGCTCACTATTTCGCTCGACGCCAAATACGATCGCGGCACGGATCTCGCGCAGCTCAAGAATTTACAAGTCGCTTCGCAAGCGCTGACGTTGCAAGCAGTTGGCCAAGTGGCGCAGTTCAACACGCTCGCGCAGCTCGAACTGAACGGACAGCTTGATTACGACTGGCAGACGTTGTCGCGAATTTTGACGCCGTACGTCGGCAGCGCCGTGCGGATCGAAGGCCGCGAGTCGCGGCAATTCGCCATGCGCGGCCCGATTGCCGATCTGATTCGACCCGCCACAAAGTCGCCGACCAAGTTAGTATCGGTCGCTCCGGCCGATTCTCTGATTTGGACCAAGCCGCTCTCAGCCAACGCGGGACTGGGTTGGAGCCGCGCCGATCTATTTGGCATGACCGTCGGGCAAGGCGAGTTGGTGGCGAAGCTAGGCGGCGGCGTGCTGCAACTCGATAAGATCGATTGGCCCGTCAGTGAGGGACGTGTGCGACTATCGCCGCAAATTTTACTCACACCTGCGCCGTCCGAAGTGATTTTGAACCGCGGTTTGGCGATCGACCGCGTGCGCGTCTCGCCCGAGATGACCGCGACCTGGCTCAAGTACATTGCACCGGCCGTCGCCGAAGCGACGCAGACCCAGGGCACGCTGTCGGTGAATCTCGACGGAGGCAAGATTCCGCTCTTCACACCGGCCAAGGCCGACATCGGCGGGCGTTTGCAAATTCATTCGCTGGAAGTCGCGCCCGGCCCGACATCGCGCGCTTTGGTATTACTCGCGCAACAAATACGCGCGATCACGCGGCGACAACCGCCGCCGCTGGAACTCTCTCGCGAAACGGTGCTGTTGCGCATGACCGACCAGGCAGTTGATTTTCGCATGGTCGAGGGACGTGTGTATCACCAGGGTATGGAACTGGCCGTGGGCGACGTGACGATTCGCACGACCGGCTCCGTCGGACTCGACGAAAGCCTCAGCCTGATGGCAGAGATTCCGATTCGTGACGAATGGGTTGGGAAGGATCCGATCCTGGCAGGCATGAAAGGGCAAGTGCTTAAGATTCCGATCGAGGGCACTCTGCGCAAGCCCAAGGTCGACGAACGCGCGGTGCAACAACTGGGGGGCATGTTGCTGGAGAACGCAGCGCGCGGCGCGATCGAGGGGCAGCTCAATAAGCAGCTCGATCGGTTGTTCAATAAGTAGAAACGAGGGGCGAACAGCGTGCGGTTAAGAGGAATGGAAGGTTGGCCTGACCACAAATCTATTCGCGTTCATTCGTATCCATTCGCGGCCATTTCATGCACTCGCCGGCACGTCGGGCTTGTATCACGCAAACCCCGCAATCAGCTTCTGCAGCTTGCGGCGATAGCTGAAGTGTTCGACCTCGAGCAAGTGTCGCGGCGAACGCACGTAACGAATACCCGCACTCAAGTCGGGCAGCGCGCGGCGCTTGAGATTTCTAAACCGATTCGCGCGCGCAGAACCTTGCTCAACCGCCATGACGAATCTCGCGATCAACTGCGCCTGGTAGTCGACAAGCCCCCACTGCCCGCTATCGGGTTGAATCAACCCGGCCACGAACAAGCTGTCGTATTGCGGATGAAACACATTCATGAATAAACGCGGACAGCCATCGTGCCAATTCAATAGCGCATTGTCGATGAACGGAAAGCTGATCTTAAAGCCCGTGGCGTAGACGATCACGTCGATCGGCTCTTGGGTGCCATCGACGAATCGAACCGAGTCGCCGCATAATTCGGCAACGTCGGGCCGCGGTGCAATGTCGCCGTGGACGACATAGTACAGCATCTGCGAATTGATGATCGGGTGCGTCTCCAAGAATCGATGGTCAGGCTTGGGGAGTCCGAAATCTTGCGGCGATCCCAATGCCAATTTGGTCGCACGTGCAATTAGTCGCCGTCGCAGCCAAAGCGGCACGCGCCAGCGAAGTAGCCGTTCGCCGAGTTCATCGATCGGCATGCCGCGTAAAAACTTGGGGACATAGTGATAACCGCGACGGGTGCTGTGCCACGTTTGTGCTGCGTGCTGAGCGCTTTCGACGGCAATGTCGCACCCCGAGTTGCCGGCACCCACCACCAGCACGCGTTTTCCTTGCAACACGTCGGGTGTTTTGTATTGCGACGAGTGCAACACCATTCCGGCGAAGTGTCCGGGATACGTGGGAAGATTAGGGTCCCAGTTATGTCCATTGGCAATTACCACGCCCCGGTATCGGCGTTGCTCGCCCGTCGAAAGCGAGACGATCCAATGACCATTGCCGGGTTCGTCAGGGTTGTCGGCGGCGGGCTCGACCCGCGCAACCGCGGTATTGAATTGCGTGTGTTGGTAAAGCCCAAAATCGCGGGCGTAATTTCGCAGATACTCCAACGCCTTTTGATGTGTTGGGAACGGCGGCCAATCCTCCGGCATGGGGTAGTCGACGAACTCGGTCAGACGTTTTGACGAGATCAGATGCGTGGATCGATAAACGCTGCTGGCCGGCTTGCCAAAGTACCAGTTTCCGCCGAAGTCGTCTTCTCGCTCCAAACAATCGAATTGAATTGACGCTGCTGCAAGATTTTTGGCAACGGCAAGGCCCGACGGACCTCCGCCGATTACACAAAAGCGATCCGTAAAATTTACCAAACTCATCAATTGGTTGGTGGTTGGGGCATGATTCACAAAAATATTGAGTGCATGGGCTGCCTAAATAACCCCAAAGCGTTTAACCAATAGGAGTTAATGTATTGTTAGTTTTTTGTTAGCAAGGCTTGCCAAGTCTAAACGCACTTCAATGATAGTAGATGTCGATGTTGGGGACACTTGACGGGGGTAAGCAGTATGGCCAGAATAAGCGGGCTGCTCCATTGTGGCCCCTGCCAACGCATATCAGAGCTGGTTTGGATTTTCCGAAACCCAGCACCGCCTGCCCTGCTGCCGCTGTTTAAGTTGCGGCACTTTCCGAATGGGATCGTTTCAATGTTTGAACTTTCCAGGTTAGTCGATAGCGCGCTAATAGGCGATATGCTAGTTCATCTGTAGTAAATATAGTATTGTTCATTTACGTCCAAAATTATACAGCGTTCCGTTTTCATGATTAAGCAATCTGCTACGACTTTGTTACAACCAGCCCGTTTAGGTAACGGAGATGAGGCTCGAATGAGACGGATCACTTCCGTTGAAGACCACAAATTGAATGCCGCCTTTCAGACAGCCTGCCGCACTCTAACGGACTCGCAGTTTGCCGATCGACTGGACAAGCCGGTTGCTTTTTGGGCGCTCCCTTCCGATCGACGATTGCCGATGGCTTTGCTGGGTTATACTCTGCGACAACTAATCGAGCAAAATCTCGATGAGCTGGCATCGACGCCCGGAATCGGCAAGAAAAAGATTCACTCGCTGATCAAGCTACTCAATCGTGCCAGCAAAGATCAACCGCCTGCGTTTCCGGAAGCGGGCGATAACAAATCGGACATCAAGCGCGGCTCTCGCAACAAGGTCGACAACCGTACCGGCTTCGACCCATCGGGCATTTCGGAGGTATTGTGGGAGCAATGGCGGAATACCGTCAAACAGTGCGGCGTGGGTCATGAACCTTTGGGACGCCTGGCACCCAGTCTACAAGGTTTACCGACTGTGATCTGGCACACGCCGCTCGAAACTTATGGCGAGACCACGATTGCCGACATTCGCCAACTAAAAACCCACGGCGAAAAACGTTTGCGTGCCATTCTGGAAGTGTTCTATAGCGTTCATGAAATGCTGGCCGCGACGCCGCGTGCCGGCCATTTGCATTTGCGCATGACGCCGAAATTCATTGCGCCTGTCGAGCAATGGATTTCCGAAACGCTGGTTAACGACAAACCCCCTGTGCTCGAGGTGGTTCAGAAAAAGCTGACGTTGCCCCTGCTCGAACAATTGAAGATCGATACCGGAGCAACGATTTTTCGTTTGGCCGAAGAACGGTTGGGAATTCGCTCAGCTCCGCAACGCGTACATCAACAGGCAAAACGCCTGGGCGTGACCCGAGCGCGCGTCTATCAATTGCTGGAAACCTGTGCGCAAGTGATGCTGGTTCGCTGGCCCGAGGGGCAAGCGCTGATGAAGCGGTTGATCGAACGGCTCGCCGAACGCGAAGTGAGCGTCGAATGCCGGAAACATGTCGCGGCGCTGTTCGAGTTGCTGTACCCGAATGCCGAAGCAGGCAGTAGTGAGGCTGGAGACTAGAGGCTGAGGCCTTGGCCGGGTCCCATGCCCACGGCTTTGCGTGGGCATGAATGTCGATCCCAGTCACTCGCCGGGTGCGCCATGCCCACTGCACTGTGTGGGTATGAATGTCGGCTCAAGTCACTCGCCGGCGCTTCGAGCTTGTAAGATTTTGCTCTCGCTCAACTGACTGGGAAACACGGTACGTCCTTCGACGCGGACCCCTCGTTCACCGCCCCGCTCAACCGGATGCGCGGCATCGACTCGCATGAATGTCGGCCGGCCGGCGCGGAATAATGCCGCAGCGGCCCGTCGGACATCATCGAGCCATTCGTGATGCGCGCGGTAATTGCCGAACTGGCAGCAACCCAACAGGCGTCCACATAGTCGGGTCATCGTGCCCCAGTGCGGTAGTCCGGCGACAAATTCGCCCAATACAGCCAGCGGGTGCATGGCCAGCGATTTTTTCCAGCCCAGGACCGGGGCATTGCGCCAGAACAAGCGTTCGGCGGCCAGCCCGTTGCGAAAACCGGCGGCGGTATCGAGAGCGATATCGCCCGGCACGGCTTCGACTCGGCTGGCAGGTTCGAGCATGCAGTGATATCCGGCATACTTGAGTGTTAGCGCCAGGTCGACATCGGCCAAACTATCGCCCACGGCTTGGGGCAATCCGCCCACGAGCTCCAGCGCCGATCGACGAAAGAACGCCGCTTGAACCAGCGGTCCTAAAATCTGCTGAGCACCGGCCACATCGTCGGTACCGCCGAAGCTGCGCACGATTCGCGAAGCGGCGGCCGATTCGAGGCCGGCTGCCAATACTTTGCGAGAATCGAGCACGTCGACCACAAGCGGCCCGACTCCGGCCACATGCGGATCGCGAAAATGCGACCAGACGGAATCCGTCCAACCTTCGGTGACTTCGAAGCCGCTTGCCAACAGATGCACGATGGCTGCTCGGCTGGCTTGAATACCAGTATTCAGACTTTCGACGATGCCTGCCGACTCGCCGACATGCAAATAGCGGACTTCGTCTTTCAAGTCGTACGGATCATCGTACGGCGCATTGAGGACGACGATGATCTCACAATCGGTAGGGCGATTTTCGAGCACCGAGACGAGCGTGCTTTCGAGACGCGGCGCGCTGCCCAAAACCGGGATGATTATCGAAAGACGGGGCACGGCTCACCTTCCTTGATTCACCGCCGGGCGAACCGCCAGACGTTCTGACAGCACGCGCCGGCTCGCGGCAATTGCAACCACTCTTCTACCCATGCGTTAATGTCGGCCGTTGGCGGGGCGCAAGTTGACCCAGTCTGCGGATTAGAAGAGTTATACGGTGGGTTACAATTTACGCAGATTGCGCAGAATTCCATAAGTGCGGAGTTGGTAGTGCGAAGTGCGGAGTGATAGCATTCATTCATCACTCCACACTTCCAACTCCGCACTCTTCTGGGATGCCGGACTTGCGGCTATAGTCTGAAGTTGAACGTCTCTTGCAAGTACCGCCAAAATCGCGAGCCGAGCGTTTGATAACCCGCATAAACCTTGGCCCGGCCGCGCATGCCAGGCACCACGGTGCCTTCGCGATCGGTAATCAGTGCCAGGGCCTGATACGAGGTGGCCAGCGGTCGTTCCATCCCGCTTTCGTCGGTCGTGGTCTCGATGTCACCCCCCGCTTTGTTCGATAGCATCTTCGGCGCGTACAGCAGCTTGTCGGTTCCTTTGACGGTGATCGAAGTCTCGAACGTATCGGCAGGCAAGGCGTCCAGCTTCACCTCGACTCGCTGGCCGGTTTGAATAAAATCGATCTCCGATTGGCCAATGACAAGCACCGCATCGAGCTGGTTAGGATTGCCGATCTGACAGAACAACACGCTCTGTTCCAGCGTTGCACCAAGATTCTTCTTGTCGAGCGGCGACCCGGTCCACATGGGCAATCGGCCGTCTTGCGAACGCGGCGGATTGCTCGGCGGCGCGATCACCGTGCCGGCCAGCGGAGCAATTAGTTCCAGCCGTTGCTGATCATCGAGCATTTTTTGGAGTTGTTCTTCGACGGCGACCAGCGACTCGCGCGCGACGGCCAAGTCGTTGTTCGCCGAGCTTTCGTTCTGAAATCGCTCACGACGAAGGCTGTCGATCTGGATCTTGAATTGGTCGCGTTTGCCGGTGACTTCGGCAATCTTCATCGCCAGGTCAATATTGCTAAGTCGCGCCAGCGGCTGGCCCGCCTGCACCGAGTCGCCCGCGCGGACCAGTAGTTCGTCGAGTTGGCCGGCAACTCGCACAAACACCGGCGCGGCGGCAGTGACCTTGATTTCCAACGGGCAAATCACGTGGTACGGCAACGGCACGAAAAAAAACGCGGTCGCCAGCACGGTCAAGACGCCCAGCGTGGCCAACAATCGCGGCTGCTTCACCTGATCGATCCTCCCCGGCAAGTAGAAAAAGCGGCCCACCTTGAACAGCGGAATACCGACCAGGCTGACCAGCGAGAGCATGGCCAACATTTGTCCTAAAATTTGCAAGCGATACGGCTTGAACACCTCGTATAGAAACCACAAAATCGAAAACGTGACCACCCAACTATAAACGGCCGCCGCCACCGCATAGCAGGCAAAGAAAATCTGATTGCGTTCGGGCAGAAACGGATCGTGCGGCTCTTTCAAACCCAGGCACCATTTGCCCAGCTTGCGACTCAGAATCGAAGTCGATTTTTGCCGCAAGTTGGGAATCTCGGTCAGGTCCGACAAAATGTAATAGCCGTCGTAGCGCATCAACGGATTGGCGTTGAACATCAACGTGCTGACCGAGCAAACAAACATCGTGCTGAGCGCAAGTTGATTCAACATGCCCGGCTCGCTGAACCACCAGACGTAGGTCGCCACGCTGGCAATCACCAGCTCGACGTACATGCCCGCCGCGCCGATCATGGCGCGATGCCATTTGTTGGGCAGCATCCAAGAGTCCGAAACATTGCAGTACAAGCAGGGAGTGAAGACCAGCAGCATGGCTCCCATCTCATGACATTCGCCGCCGAAGTATTTGCAGGACAACCCATGGCCGAACTCATGAATGACCTTGGTCAGACCCATCGCGATTGCCAGCCAAATCCAATTGCGCGCGGCAAAAAACTGGTGAAACGTCGGCAGCTTTTGGTGGAAAGTTTCGAAATTGACCGCGACGAGCAAGAGTGCCGACAGCCCGAACAGAATACAAACGGTCGCCGCGGTCTTGGTAAAAAACCAGCGACTGTACGGCAACATCCAGGTCAGAATTCGCTCGGGGTCGATACCTTTGAAACGAATCGCCAGAATGTTACTCAACGCGCCGAACAGCTTCTTACGGCCGACTTCGTTACGACGTTTGAGCAGTTGCGAGCCTTGACCCGGCAGATCGGCAATGACCAAGTTGCTGCGATGCAACGTGCCGAGCAAACGCCCCAGTTCATCCAGGCCGATTTTTTGCGGAGCGAATTGCTTTTCGAATTTGCGTTTCAGGTCGTCCAGGCTGGTCTTGCCATCGAGCCAGCGCAGAATGCAGTACTCTTCTTCCTGAAAACGATAGTAGTTCAGCCCGACCGGATCTTTGATGACCCAATACGGAGTTCCCTGATAGCGCGTGTGGCGGACTTGCAGATCGGGCCGCATGCGCATCGAGAGCGCACGGGCCGTGCTGGAGACCAGGCTATCAGCAAGAGTGGCCATGAACCAGTGCGGAGTACGGAGTGGGAAGTGCGGAGTGGGTAGCCGCAGTTAATTGTTAA
>JAYTAU010000541.1:0-3265 GCA_043737375.1 Planctomycetia bacterium | reverse complement strand
CATAAAAAGTCCAAACTCCCAATAAACAATCTGGGTGTAATCGAAATATTTGTCTTGAATTACGTCGAACGCCACTGCAATGGCGGTGAACACGCCATAGCCAAAAATCGCCAAGCCGACGATACGAAGGACGCGAGCGCCAAGTGTCGGGTGACGATTAGATTTCACAATTGAGTGTCGTGTGAAAAGATTCATAATTCACCCAGTCTAAGTCGCGACCCTACTCGCTCGCCGGCGCGTCGAGCTTGTACGGAATGCCCGCGTTACTTCCTTCGAGCCGCTTGCGTTTGATGATGCGGCTCGGGCACAGCTTCGCCGCGCTTTGTCGGGTAAGGCAGCACATGGCTCGTGCCATTGCTGCCATTCGTCGCATGACCTATCGGCTCGAGCATGGAAGGTGCCGTCGATGCCTGTTGCTTTTTCAGTTTGGCATCCTCCTTACGTCGAACGCCCAAGGCAAACAGCGCTCCGCCGGGGCCGGCCAACATCGCCGGCATCATCAACAAGTTGCCGATCAAGGCGATCGTCAGCATCGAGATCATCATGATGCCGAAGTTTCGCGTCGGCATGAACGGGCTGAGAGAGAACACGGCCAATCCGATACCGATCACGCCCCAACTTTGATACATCGCCCGTGCGCAGCCTTTGTAGGCCAACATGACCGCTTGCTGACGCGTCAGCCCGTCGGCGATACCTTTGCGAAACCACAGCATGAAGTGTACGACGTCGTCGACGGTTACCCCCAAAGCCACGCAGGGTGCCATCACATAACCGATGTCGATATACAGGTCGCCAACGCCGGCGCGCTTGAGAAAAAAGTGGATCCAACCCATCGCGCCGAACACGACGATCGCGGGAAATGCACACGGGAACAGCAGCACCGCGCCGGCCGACCAATCGCGGCAAGCGATCATCATCACCGCGACAATCAAAGCGAAGTCCGTTAGAAAACCGATTAGCAGTCCCGTAACCAGCGAGCGCTGTGCTTTGTAGACCAATGGCACCACGCCCGTATAAACGACCCGAATTTCTTGGGTGCCTTCGGCCTGGGCCTCTTCGATCAGCGGTGTGACCCGCGCTTGCAAAGTATCAATGAACTTATCGTAGTCGACGTTCTTCAGCGCGCTGACCCGAGCGCTGATTCGCCACAGTTCTTCGGTCTTGCCGGTCTTGGGATTGAGTTGTTCTTTGAGGTAATCGCCGTGCAGAAACTTATCGCGATTGGCCGTCAGGCGTTTGTTGAGCGTCGATTCGCGCGCCGCGTATAGCGGGCCGTCTTTCAATTCCAGGTTGCTGGCGAATGTCACCGTCGACATCGTGCCGCCGATTTCGTCCATCGCTTCGACATCGCGCTGAATATTCTCGATGAAGCGCAGCCGCTCCAGAAAATTCATGCCGGCCAGTTCGTCATCCTTGGGGAGGTAGACGACGATTTCCATGGGCACCAGCGGCCCCAGCTCCCGTTCGAGGAACGCGTAGTCGGTGTGAATTTGTTCTTTTGGAGAGAGCAGCTTCATGAGCTGTACGGAGGTTTCGCTGAAGATCATGCCATAGCCGATCAGGCCCATAATCGCAAAACAAGCCAAAGCAAAAAAGGCATGGTTACGAATGACCGACTCGCCGGCGCGCCACCAGAAGCCCGAGCCGGTGAGCATCTCTTGGCTGGTTTGTTCGTGATGTTCGACAGGCTTGACTTTGAGGCGTGGCTTCCAAAGCTCCAACGCGGCAGGGATAAAGAAGACCAGAAGTATCCCGCTTACCACCACGCCGACAGCCGAGTAAAACCCAAAAATACGGATCGGCACCAGTTCGGTGTAGCAGAGCGTCAGCAGCCCGACTGCGGTGGTGCCGGTGGCCAGGCCCAGCGGCAATGCCGCGTGACGTAACGCTTTGCCGGCGGCACCCTCGGCGGGTCCGCCTTCGGCCAGCACGTCGCGATAATAGTTCGACAGATGGATCGCACCCGAGGTCGTCGCCACGTAAACCAGCGACGGCATGGTGAACAGAATCGCATCGACCGGGCTGCCGGCCCACCAGACGATCGACAGGCTAAGAATCGCGCTGTAAATGCCGGCAAAAATGACGATCACGACCAGCTTGATATCGCGCAAACTGACCCACGAGACGACAAAACCGATCGCCACGGCAAACCCGGCCAGCATGTTCAGGCTTTTTTGTCCGGCTACGTCGATGGCGACATTGTCGACCGGCGGCCCGCCCAAATGCAGTTCGGCGGCGGGGATTGCACATTCGTCAATGGCGATGCGGCGCAATTCGTTAACGGCCAGCGCCTTGTCCTTCAGCACCCCTTCGGTCAAAGTCGCCACCAAACAGGTTTGGCGATGTTGCAGATCGGGATCGCGGGCCAATAGGGCGTCGATGGCGGCAATGCGTTTGTCGGGTGATTCGTCCTTCAGAAACTCATTTAGCTCGTCCGGCGTAGGATCGGCCTTGGTGACTTTCAACGTGATACGTCGCAGAAAGACTTCGTCGGCAATTGTGGTGTTTTCGGCCAACGACACTAAATCGGCCCGGCGACGATCTTCGCCAAACAGCGAGCCAGTCAAACGTTGAATGATTTCTTGCTCGTTGAGCTTCAGCGGCGGGGCTTCCATTTGATCGACAACGCGGTTGCCGGTCAGAATCGACTTATAATACTTGGGTCTCTGCCGAGTAATTTGCGCGACGGCGTAGGCTTCGATCCGTTGGCGAGGATCAGCGGCAATCTCGGCGGGCCAAACCATGATTCGCTCTTGGTTATCGCCGATCAGCTCCCAATTGCTGTAATGAGCATCTTGAAGTTTAAACGGCCCTTCGTCGTCGGCGAGCATCCGTTGGGCTTTGCCCAAATCGTAGGCGATAAAGGGTTCGCCCTCTTTCGGTTTGACCTCGACCGGCGGCAACATTTTTTTGGCGAGCAGTTCCAGGCGATCGTCGGACAGCGTGCAGCCGCGCCAACTGACCAGGATGAACTCCTCACCCTGAAATTTTTCGCGAAAGGCTTTGTAGAGTTGCGTTTCCGGATACTCGGCGGGAACCCAGTTTTTGACGTCGTTTTTGTTCGCTTTTTTGGCGTTCAGCGAACCGATGACGGCAAATGGCAGCAAGAATACCGACACGGCCATAATGGTCAGCGCGTGTCGGGCATAGAAAGACTTTTTCATACGCTTTGGCTTAGCGGCCCTTCTGTGGTCTGGCTAAAACGGAGACGACGCCGACGACTTGGATTTCCTACCCAGCGTAAGCGCGTTGGTTGGGAGACCGT
>JAYTAU010000540.1:0-3267 GCA_043737375.1 Planctomycetia bacterium | reverse complement strand
CAATTGCCGCACGGCGTTCGCCGCTCTGCGTGGTGAACCGTGGGATGTGGTGAACATTCCCCTGCGGGCCGGCATGTCGATCGGCTTGTTCTTGATCTCGCTCGAACTGATCATGATGGTCATCATTCTGCTGTTCGTGCCGCGCGATATCGTGGGCTATTGCTTCTTGGGTTTTGCGATCGGCGAGTCATTGGGCGCATCGGTGTTGCGGATTGCCGGCGGTATCTTCACGAAGATCGCCGACATTGGTTCGGACCTGATGAAGATCGTCTTTAACGTCAAGGAAGACGATCCCCGCAACCCGGGAGTCATTGCCGATTGCACCGGCGACAACGCGGGCGATTCGGTCGGGCCCACGGCCGACGGTTTCGAGACCTATGGCGTGACGGGTGTGGCTTTGATCGCGTTCATTACGTTGGCCGTCGTAAAAGGAAATATGGTCAACTATCTCGACATTCAGGTCAAACTGATTGTTTGGCTGTTCGCAATGCGGTTCTTGATGGATTTTATGTCGGGGATATCGTACTTCGTCAATCAGGCGATCTCGGAGAAAAAATATCGCGGGCTCAAAGAGTTCGACTTCGAGGAGCCGTTGACGCGATTAATTTGGATCGCTTCGATACTTTGCATCACGACTTCGTACGGCATGAGCTGGTTGTTGATGAGCGATTTGTCGATCAACAAATTAGCGGCTGACGGAACCACCGTCACGACCATGTTGCCCAATCTGTGGTGGCAATTGGCGACGATCATCAGTTGCGGAACATTGGCGGCCGTGTTGATTCCTGAGTTCACGAAGGTCTTCACCAGTTCACATTCCAAGCATGTCCACGAGATCGTCACCGCCAGCCGCGAAGGCGGCGCATCGCTGACCATACTCTCGGGCTTAGTCGCCGGTTACTTCAGCGCGTTTTGGATGGGACTTCTAATCGCAGGTTTGATGGGTGCCGCGTTCTTTGTCAGTCAGATGGGACTCGATGAGCTGATGCGGGTCGAACTAATGGCCGGCCAGGGAATGGTCGGCGTGGGCTCGATCTTTGCCTTCGGCTTAGTGGCGTTTGGGTTCCTCTGTATGGGCCCGGTCAATATCGCCGTCGATAGTTACGGACCCGTGACGGACAACGCGCAATCGGTGTTCGAACTGGCCCAGACCGAGCATATTCCTGGCATCAAAGAACAGATTCGCCGCGACTTTGGCTTCGAGCCGGACTTTGTACAGGGCAAGCATTATCTCGAAGCGAACGACTCAGCGGGCAATACGTTCAAAGCGACGGCAAAACCGGTCTTGATCGGTACCGCCGTGGTCGGCGCGACGACGATGATTTTCTCGATCATTCTGATTCTTGGCAGCAAGGGGCTGTTGCATATCAGCCTGACCGACGCGCCGGTGTTGTTGGGCTTCATTTGCGGCGGGACCGTGGTGTTTTGGTTCTCGGGCGCGTCGATGCAAGCGGTTACTACGGGCGCTTATCGCGCAGTCGAATTCATCAAGCAAAACATGGACTTGAGTAAGAAGGAAGCCGATATCGAGGACTCGAAGACGGTTGTGCGAATTTGCACCGAGTACGCGCAGAGCGGGATGTGGAACATCTTTATCGCACTGATGGCCATCACGTTGGCATTTGCGTTCTTCGACCCGAACTTCTTTGTCGCCTATTTGGTTTCGATTGCCGTGTTTGGATTGTTCCAGGCGATCTCGATGGCCAATACCGGCGGTGCTTGGGATAATGCCAAGAAGTATGTCGAAGTCGATCTGAAGGAGAAAGGGACCGATCTGCACGCCGCCACGGTGATTGGCGACACGGTCGGCGACCCGTTCAAAGACACGACCAGCGTGGCGTTGAATCCGATCATCAAATTCAGCACGTTATTTGGGCTGCTGGCGGTCGAGATTGCCGTCAACATTAAGTTGGCCGCGCGAGACGCCAACGCGGCCGTTGCCGGCTCGGGCAACGACTACACTCCGATCGTGGGTGTGGTGATGCTAGCGATCGCACTGGTATTTGTCTGGCGATCGTTCTATGCGATGCGCATTCCGCAGAAGGGCGCGTAGGAGGGAATTGGGTCGGCAGGTTGTAGGAGCGGTTTCCTATCCGCGACCCGCGACGATAGCCCAATCGCCGATGAAAAATCGGCTCGTACAATAGCGCCGTTTTGTAGGAGGGGATTCCTATCCCCGACTGGGTTACTGCAAGCAATGCTCTGGCTGAAGAGGTCCAATGTCTAATCAATCCCACGCGAGATATTTACGCGGCGGACGACAATCTGAAGCCTTCGCCTGCTTTGCAATCACGAAGTGCGTTGAAGGTCGGCAGCGGCTTTTGGACAATGAGGTCGTTTGGAGCGTATTTCGCTCGACATTCGAGTTCCTCCGCGACCAGAACGAGATTCGGATTATCGCCTTCTGCATCGTGCCCGATCACTACCACTTGCTAATAATTCCGATCGGTACGAAGTCTTTGAGCGGTATCGTAAAAAGCATAAATCAGCACAGCAGCAAACAGATTAATCAGGTACTGGATCTTAAAGGCAATTTATGGCAAACCGGTTACTTCGACCATCGATGCCGAAACACAGATGACATGCAAGATAGATTGACATATTTCGAGAACAATCCAGTTCGCGGCGGACTTGTCGACAAACCCGAGAACTGGTCGTACTCATCTGCGCACTCTCGAAATGCCGATTTGCTGGATCGTGATTGGTTCAAAACCGTTCGCTAGAAAGTGTTGCCCTTTCGCAGAAGCAGATTCTCTTCCGCAGCCTTTGAGTTTAGGTCGGTCGCCGATGGGAATCGGCTCCTACAACAACGCGGTCGCGGGTGCCATCCAGCGCACAAAGCCTTCGATCGCCTCGTACTCGGCCAGGCCCAACTTGTCGTACAACCGCGCCGTGGCCCGGTTGCGTTCTTCGGCGCGTTGCCAAAATTCGCGCTGGTCGCTGCCGGGAAACATCGCCTTATCTTTTTGCGACTGATGTTTGAAGATCGCGTTGCGTTTGCGTAGCAGTTCTTCGGGACTGATCGGTACGGCCATTTCGATGCGCTCGGGCTCCCATTCTTGCCAGGCACCGCGATACAACCAGACCTGGCACTGGCGCGCCCAATCGTGCGACTGAATACGTCCATGCGCCGCGATGATTGCCGCCAGACAAACGCGATGGGTGCCATGCGGATCGGACAAGTCACCGGCAGCATATACCTGATGCGGACGAATCTTTTCCAACAGATCGGCAATAATTCGAATGTCCTGCTCGCCAAGCGGTTTT
>JAYTAU010000539.1:0-8056 GCA_043737375.1 Planctomycetia bacterium | reverse complement strand
CAGTTCGACGGTGATGGTGTCGGTGCTCGATAAATCGCCCCCTCCGCTATCATCGCCTCGAAACGTTGAGCTGCTTGCACCACGAGTTTCGCCCCCTCCGCTGGTCGCTTGCGGGTTGATGCGAGTTTGTCGGATTTCCAGCGGCATGTCCGTATTTCGAAACGCGACCATCAGGTCGTCAAATTTGCGTTGGTCGATCACCATCCGCACGCGCCAAGGCATCAGTCGAAACTCATGCATGGTCGACGCGGCCAATTCTTCCTTGGTGAGCGGTTTGCCTTTGCGATCGACGTAGCGCCAGCTCTTCAGTTGTTCGTCGAACGACGCAGGACCCGCGGCGGCACCCTCGCCACTTGGTGCGGGACTTGAACCGCGCGTCTCGCTGCTACTGCCGCCGATGCCGCTGTACAGGGGATGTACGGGGCGCGCCGGTTTTCCGGCGGCTTCGCCGTCTATTGGGGCAGCCGCTGTGGAGCCCTCGCCTCCCGCGCCAATCGCCGGCGCGGCTTTAAGACGCGTAATTCGATTTTCGCCGGTACCGTTTGGCGCATCTTCCGCCGCGCGAAAAGCAACCACAAGCTCATCGATGACTTTGACGCCCGCATCGTGCGCGCCCCCGCTCCCAGCGTTGGTCGCGGCAATCGCCTTGCAGATCGCTTCCATGACCCAAATCTCTTCATGGGTAAACCACACCTGTAGTTCGGTCGGTTTTTCGGACCAGATATACGGTGCCTGCATTTCCGGCTGACGATTCCAAATCAAGCGATGCGCGGGGCCCTTTAGACCGTTCACCGCGCCGCCGCGATCGTCGTTGAAGCCGCGACCGACGTCCGCGCCGCCGCCAGCCGCCGATGGCTCGACCCAGGCGGCATCGACGATTTCGCAGAGCCGTTTGAATTCGTATTTGACATAGTTTTGATAGGTTTCGAGAATCGAAACGTCGACGGTGCCGGGCTTGGGGGGAACGTCCTTCTTGAAAACATCGAATCGTTCATCGAATCGCTTGGACCATACATAGACGCGCTGTTTTTGATCGGAGTAAAGTTTCTCCCAAGCCTTGATGGCCTGATCTTTTTGCAGGGAGTTCTTTTTCTCGTAATCGGCGATCCAAGCTTGGTTCGGATGCTGATCGGCATTTGTCACCGCGGCAATGGTGCTATGAAAGCTTTCGATTTTTGTTTTGCCGGCCGCATACGTCGAAGCCAAGCTTGCAGTCGCCAAGTACCACGAAACCAGTCCGCACACGGCGACCAGCCCGCACATGATCCAAAACGAATGACGCTTGACCTGTTCGGTCATGTCTTGCATTTTGCTGCTCATTGAATGGTCTCCTGTCCGGCGGCCTTGCCGGCAGCCACGGCCGGTGCTTGTTTGGCTTGCTCTTGTGCCTTTTTACGATTGGCGGCTCGCACGCTGGCGGGCGTTTCTTTCCAGCACATCTGCACGATGAAGTCGCAACGTTTGAGTACGATCGGCTTGGGGTTCGCAACCCCGCCGACGGCTCCCGCTCCCGTCAAGGGATCGCTGAGCGTTTCCACTTTATTCGAGCTGTAGGTCAGCACCGGGTATTCGATTCCCAATTCCTTCAACTTATACTTGCCCTCGGGAGGAAGTGAGACGCTGGCGTTTTCGAGATTTTTTATCAAAGTGTTGCGAATGTATTGTGCGTGGGTGTTGGTGTTCTGATCGTCTTCATTATGAAAGTGATACCCGGTGAGTTGAATCACCCAGCCTTCGCCGGTGGGGCCGATTACCTCGGGTGCTGCCGCCGGGTCGGCCGAGGCAGATCCATCGACAGCAGCGGGCGCGGCCGCGATCGGCGTTTTGCGGTTGACCTCTTGCCATTTTTCCTTGACGTCGGTAAACCAGTCTTCCAGCTTCGGATACAGTTCGCAATCGAGCCGGGTGATGTGCAGTTCGTTGCGCCGGCTCAGTTCGGGAGGAACGGCGTCTTTCGGATCGCGCGGCAGACACTCGTTGATCGCTTTGAGCGTTTCGACCCACAGCACGCGGCGCTCGGCGATGTTCGCCAAATTGTTGCCGGTTTGCGTGACTTTATTGAACGCCTCTTTCGAAGTTTCGAGCCCTTCCACATTTCCTTTGTGCTGGCTGGATACGCTTGAAATATCGACGGCCACTTTGGTATAGGGTGCTTCTTGGGCACTATTCCAGGCGCGCCAATAACCGGCGAACCCGACTCCGCAGCCGATCATCAATGCGGCCACGGCCGCCAGGGCCCAGGGCTTCTTCTCGCGGATCAGCCGATCTTTGACGATTTCATCCGGCAATAGGTTGGTCGATAAGACTCCGCGGCCGACCCCCTGTACGCACAACCCGTAGCAGACGCCGAACGCCATGACGTTGTCTTTGAATGCGGGCGAAGCCACGACCGCGGGCCCGGCCAGGTGTTTGTAATGATCGAGCTCGACGACATCGATCCCCAAGTTTTGCGTCAGGAATTTTTGCAGTCCGCGCAACTTCATGGTGTTGCCCAACGCGACGATCTTGCCGAGCTTGGCGGTCTTGTTCAGGCTGTTGAAAAAGCTGATCGAGCGCTGAACTTCGGTCACCAGGTCATTGAACACCGGGCGCATGGCTTGGAAGATGGCCTTGGCCTCGTCGGTCTTCAGTGCGTTGCGCTTGAGATGCTCGGCCTTGGTAAAGGTGACCTTCATCTCCTTGGTGATGGCTTTGGTGAAATGATTCCCACCCAGCGGAATGCTGCGCTGCCAAACGCGATAGCCGTTGGTAATGACCAAGTCCGTCGTGTCGGTCCCCAGCGACATCACGATCTGGCTTTCCGGCGGATCTTCGGGGTCGAACTGATCGGGCGGCGGCAGGTTTTGCATCCGATCGAAGACGATGTAATTGTAGAGCGAGATCGGCGTAAGCTGCACCACATCGACCTCGATGCCCGCGGCGGTGAACGGCTTGAGCGCGCGAAACACTTGATCGCGCTTCATGGCGAACAGACCGACTTCGGTCTCCAGCGCGTAGCCGTCTTCTTCGCTGCCGCCGGCCATTTGCTGAAAATCCCAAACGACGTCTTCGAGCGCGAAAGGAATTTGCTGCCGGGCTTCGAACTTGACGATGTCGGGAATCTTTTTCGACTCGACCGGCGGAAGCTTGATGAACCGCGCCAAACCGCTTTGACCCGACACCGAAATGGCGACCCGATCGCCCTGCACTTGGTTGCGTGACAGAAACTGCTCGATGGCGTCGCTGATGAGTGCGGCCGGATCGGCGTCGGGCTGGCTGAGAATCTTGGGATACTCGACGAAGTCGTAGGCGTCGGCGATCAACCGCTTGCCATCGTTATGCAAACGACAGCGCAGCGCCTTGAGCGCGCATTGCCCGACATCGATTCCCCATACGGCGTCACTTTTCGCCATCGATTAGATACCTCGTTCTCGGTGTCGGTCACTGCGTGTTCCGGCGCGGCGACCCGTAAATTCGGCACACGTATAAGTGTAATTGAAATAACGCGGCCTGGATCGGCAGGTAACCACGGCCCTCATTCCGATACGAACCGCAGGGCTGATTGTTCCCGGCGGTTTGGTAATTCCCGCACCATTGGTGGTCGATCGCGGCTCCCCTAAATCCGCGATTGGATTCGAGATAGGCTGGTGGGGGTTCGCAATCCGTCCCACTATCTAATTTATCGAGCGGGGAGGGCGAATGTCAAATATTTTCGGAAGAACAAGAAAATACACCAGTTGCCCCACCGGTATAAAGTTAGTAGTGATTGGGGGGAAAGCCTGCTTGTTCGTTGATTGCGGCAGGCAATTGGGGACTGGCCGCGAAAGTACGCAAATTATTCCCCTGCTGATTTGCGTTCATATGCGTTCATTTGCGGCAATAAACTTGACTTGCATCCAGCGATTGAGCCACTGCGCTCATTTGTTATCGCGATATCGCAATTTGTCCAACCGACTGCTACCGCTCTACCCCAGCACCGCCTTGACGACCTGCGCCGGTTCCACGCCGGTCAGCTTGTTGTCTAGCCCTTGGTATTTGAACGTCAGCCGGTTGTGGTCGATGCCCAGCTGATGCAAGATCGTCGCGTTGAGGTCGCGAATGTGTACGCCATCGCGGACGATGTTGTAGCAGTAATCGTCGGTCTCGCCATGCTCGTAGCCGGCCTTGATGCCGCCGCCGGCCAGCCAAGTCGCAAAGCAGCGGCCATGGTGGTCGCGGCCGTAATTGTCTTTGGTCAATGCACCTTGCGAATAAATCGTGCGACCGAACTCGCCTCCGCAAACAACCAGCGTGTCGTCCAACATGCCGCGCTGCTTGAGATCCTTGACCAATGCCGCGGCCGGCTGATCGATGTCTTTGCACTGCGATCGCAACTCCTTGGGCAAGTTGCCGTGCTGGTCCCAGCCCTGATGAAATAGCTGAATGAATCGCACGCCGCGCTCGGCCATGCGGCGCGCCAATACGCAATTCGCGGCAAACGTGCCAGGCTTCTTGGCGTCGGGCCCGTACATGTCCAGCGTGGCGGCCGTCTCGTCAGAAACATCCATCAGGTCGGGTACCGAAGTCTGCATGCGAAACGCCATTTCATACTGCGAGATGCGGGTTTGAATCTCAGGATCACCGACGTCCTCGAACGCGGCGTTATTGAGTGCGGCCAAGCCATCGAGCATGCGCCGCCGCGTTTCGGCATCGACACCCGCCGGGTTCTTCAGATATAGCACGGGGTCCGCACCGCTGCGAAACTGCACGCCCTGATGTTCCGACGGCAAAAAGCCGCTTCCCCAAAGCCGCGCGAACAGCGCTTGCGCATGACCTTGCCCCTTGCTGATCATCGTCACGTATGCGGGAAGGTTTTCGTTGAGGCTGCCGAGTCCGTAGCTGAGCCAGGCACCCATGCTGGCTTTGCCCAGTTGCTGCGTGCCGGTGTTGATATAGGTAATGGCCGGGTCGTGATTAATGGCCTCGGTATTGACGGTCTTGATGATCGAAAAGTCGTCGACAATCGTAGCCGTGTGGGGCAACAGCTCGCTGACATACGTGCCCAGTTGGCCGTGCTTGGCAAACTTGAACATCGGCGCCACGCACGGAAACGACTTCTGTCCGCTGGTCATGCCGGTGATGCGCTGCCCGTTGCGAATCGAGTCGGGCAGTTCGGTGCCATGAATTTTGTCGAGCGACGGCTTGTAGTCGAACATGTCGATGTTCGACGGTCCGCCGGCCAGAAACAAATAGATCACGCGCTTGGCTTTGGGAGCAAAGTGAGGCAGGCCCGGCAGACCGCGGAACGACTGTTCGGCAGAGTTGTTAACACTGTCGGCCGCGCCGCTTTTTGCATCGCCCGTTGCGGCCAGCGCCGAACCGCTGAGCGAACCACCCGCGAGCGAAGCCAGCGCGGCAGCTCCCATGCTCTTAGCGCTATTAAACAGCAGTTGCCGGCGAGTCAGGTTGAGCGCGTATTGGTCGAGAGGATTCATGGAAGTTCATCCTGCAAAAAATGTATGGCCGCGAATAAGGATGGATGGCCGCAAATGGATACGAATGAACGCGAATAAAAAAGTTATCTTGACGACTATTCTTCAACGACTCTCAAGTATGCAATTCTCTAAAAACACGTTGAGTTGCAATTCCTATTCGCGTCCATTTGCGTTCATTCGCGGCTAATACAACTTGCTCAATTACGAAAGACGGAATGAATTCCGTCCTACGTCATCCCTTGGTCAAACTCTCATCCAAATTCAAAATCATACTGGTGATAATCGTCCAGGCGGCATGTTCGGCCGCGTCCAGTTTTTCGTCGCGCGGCGCTTCGCCGATGGCCAGCAATTCTTTCGCGCGTTTCTCGTCGGACTTGTAACGTGCCAACTCTTGCTCGTATGTTTGCAATAGCACCTGCACCGCAGTATCACGCGGCTCGCGACACGTCGCTAGTCGATAGGCAAACCGCACGCGGCTCTCCGGCGAGTCGCCCCCTTCGCGCATTACCCGTTGAGCCATGGCGCGCGAGGCTTCGACGAACTGTGGATCGTTTAGCGTGACCAGTGCCTGCAGCGGCGTGTTGGTGCGCTGACGTTGAATGGTGCATTTCTCACGGGTGGGCGCGTCGAAGACCATCATTGCCGGCGACGGCGCCGAACGTTTCCAGTACGTGTACATGCCGCGACGATAACGCTTCTCGCCTTTGTCTTCGACGTACTTCATGCTGCGATCCAGAGCCACTTCTTCCCACAGACCCGCCGGCTGATACGGCTTGACGCTCGGCCCGCCGATCTGTGGATTCCACAGCCCGCTGAGCGCCAACGCGTTGTCGCGAATGAATTCGCCTTGCAGTCGAAATCGCGGCCCGCGCGCCAACAACCGGTTCTGCGGATCGTTCTGAGCCAGTTCGGCCGTGATGTTCGACGATTGACGATACGTCGACGACATGACCATTTGCTTAATCAGCCGTTTCACATCCCAACCGCTGGATGCAAAGTCGGTCGCCAGCCAATCTAGCAATTCGGGATGCGTGGGCCATGCGCCTTGTGATCCGAAATCCTCGGCCGTTTGCACCAGCCCGCTACCGAACAGCAACGTCCAATGCCGATTGACGGCCATCCGACCCGTCAGCGGATTGCCGGGCATCATCAGCCATTGGGCCAGTCCTAGCCGATTCTTGGGTGCATCGTCCGACATCGACATTAGCGAACTGGGAACGCCGGGCAGAAGTTCTTCGTCGGTTTTCGGGGATCCATAGTGGCCGCGATCGAGCAGATACGTTTTTCGCGGCACGTCCTGCATGATCATCACCGTGGTGATGGGCTGCGATAAGTCGTCGATTTGTTTTTTCGAACCGTCATAGTCTTTTGTCAATTGCTTATGCACCGGGTCATGCTGCGCGAAGAAATGTTTGCGCAGCGATTCGGTTTGTTCCTTGCTGCGCTGGTCGGCGGCAATTGCCAACACCGGGGCGATCGGATCGCTGCCGGCCAGTGCGACGGCATCATCGGCGCTGAGCGCGCGACCGAACAATCGCACGTCGTCGACCAAGCCCGTAAACGGCGAGCCCGGATTGCGACGACCGACATACAGCGGCTTGGCGGTGCGAATCGTTTCGCTCAGACTATCTTGTTCAACGTCCAACTCTTGTTCTTTGCCATCGACGTAGATTCGCACACCGGCGGCCTTGCCCGAGCCGTCATACGTCACCAAATAGTGATGCCACTCTTTCGGCTTGAAGGTGTTTTTCGTCGTGACTTTGATCGCATTTTCGGGCCAGCGGTGAATGATGTGCGCCGACGCTTTTCCGCCGCTAAGAAACAGATCGTAGCCGCGATGCAGGTCGCCGTCGTCCATTCGCGCCAACGGCGCGGCGCTGCCATTACCCTCGCTGAAAACCCAAGCACCATACGAAAAGGAGTCGGTCCGCTCGAAGCCGCCGACATCGCCCAGGTCGATATAGTTTTTGCCGTCGCACTTAAACGCCTGACCAAACTTGCCGGCAGCCCACTTACTGCCCTTGTTGCTGACTTTGCCTTGGCGTTTGGATTCCACTGAATCGCTAACCTTGTCGCCCTTGCCTTCGTCGAGCGTGAAGTAGGCCGTCATGTCGGTCGGGATCGGCAGCGCGTCGCCGAGTTTTTCGGCGGCCGCCAAGTGCCAAGCCTCGAACGCCGCGTTGCTACCGGCCACGTGTGCGTCAAGCTGCATTTTCAGCTCTGCCAGTTGCAGTCGCAGCGGCGCGGCCTTCTTGTCATTCTCGATATTCGGCAGAGATACCAGCGGAGTTTGATTCCCAGTCCGAGATTGCATGCCCGGGTCGGCCGCGCTGTTGAAGAACGCGTAAAACTGGTAATACTCTTTTTGCGTGATCGGGTCGTACTTATGGTCGTGGCATTGGGCACATTCCATCGTCAATCCCAGCCAGACGGTGCTGGTCGTCTTGACCCGGTCGACGACGTATTCGACGCGATACTCTTCGGCTATCGCACCGCCTTCGTCCGTGGTGCCGTTGTTGCGATTGAAGCCCGACGCGACCTGCTGTTCGAGCGTGGCGTTCGGTAACAGGTCGCCGGCCACCTGCTCGATGGTGAACCGATCG
>JAYTAU010000538.1:0-3277 GCA_043737375.1 Planctomycetia bacterium | reverse complement strand
GCGTCGGCAAGACGACCACGATTGCAAAACTGGCAGCCAATTACCGCTTGAAAGAAAAGCGCCGGGTCGGCCTGATTACGGTCGACACTTATCGCATTGCGGCAGTTGAGCAGTTGCGAACATATGCCGACATTATCGACTTGCCGATGTCGGTGGTCTCGACCCCGCGTGAAATGCGCGAGGCAATCAAACGGATGAGCGATTTGGACTTGGTATTGATGGATACCGCCGGTCGCAGCCCTCGCGACGAAGTTCGCATTCAAGAACTGAAGACAATGCTGGTCGAAGCGCAAGCCGACGAGGTGCACTTGGTGCTCAGTTCGGTCGGCAGTGCCATGAGTCTCACCAAAACGGCACAGCAGTTCGCCACCGTGGGAGTGACCGCGGTACTATTGACCAAGCTGGATGAATCGAACGGCCTGGGAAATTTGCTCCCGCTGTTGCGATCGAGCAAGTTACCATTGAGCTACGTCACCAACGGTCAAAACGTTCCGGACGATATTGCCGCAGCGGATCGGCGAAAACTGGCGCAAGCGGTGCTGGGCGGGTGAGCAGCGAGTGCGAAGTGCGGAGTAGGAAGTGCGGAGTAAAGAGACAATACAAACTGAACACTGAACACTGAACTCTTACAACCGACGACGGACAACTGACCAATTTGTCCTTCGTAATTCGTCCTTTGTAATTCGTAATTCGCCGCATGTTCGATCAAGCCAATCAGCTTCGTGCCCTCGTTCGTGAGTCCGCACAGTCCAATTTGCACTCGGGTTTTCCGTTGCCGCGTAAGCTGGTCGTCAGTGGCGGTAAAGGGGGAGTCGGCAGTACGACCGTGGCATTGAATGTCGCCGTGGCATTGGCACAGCAAGGTCGCCGCATCGTGCTGGTCGATGGCGATATGCAACGTGCCGACATTGCCAGTTTGTGCCGGCTCGAGGTGCGCGACACGATTAACGATGTGCTAGCGGCTCGGAGAACCGTTCACGAAGTTCTGCAGCGCGGGCCAGCCGGAATTCAGGTCTTGCCGGGCTGTTGGTCGCCGAACACGGTTCCGGATTGCTCGCCCGCCGCGCAAGAGCGATTACTGCGCGAGCTTGATCGACTGGGAAGGCATGCCGACATCGTAATTATCGATGCCGGCAGCGGTTTGAATCAGGTGGTGAAGCGATTTTGGGAAGCGGCCGATCTGGTACTGTTGACGACGACGAGCGACAGTCTGTCGATCATGGATGCCTATGCCGCGATCAAGGTGTTGCTGGCCGATCGCGCCGAAGCTCCTGTTCAGACACTGGTGAATATGGCGAACGAAGCGGCTGCCGAGCAGGTGCATGCGCGCATCGCACAGGCCTGCCAACGTTTTTTGAGTAGGACAATCGAATCGGCGGGACATTTGCCGTTCGATCGCGACGTCGCCGGCGCGGCGAATGTGGGCATGCCGTTGCAAATACAAGCACCGGATTGCGCCGCGGCAGTAGCGATTGAGGCTGTGGCTCAAAGGCTACTCGATGATCCGCGACTGAAAAATACAACGAGACGGCTACGCGTCGAGTTGGCAGTCGCGTGATTGAAGTGTGGCGAGCACTCGCTACCGAACACTGGCAACCGAACACCAACTGACAACTGACAAATTTCACTCAACTAACTTCAGACAATCGCCGATAAGAAGACGACCGCCAGGCGCGCAACCTACTGTCAAACTTTGACGGTTGCGGAAACCCTGCGGGCGAACGATTGTGTGAAACATGGCACGAACTTACGCGGGTGTTTTGGGACTGCTGGCTTTTGCGGTGGTCATGTTTCGTAGTGTGGTAAACGATGGGCCGATGGCAGCCACGGTTGGGCAGGCAATCGTTAGCATGCTGGCATTTACCTTGGTCGGTTTGCTATTGGGGCGGGTCGGCCAGTTTGTCGTCGACGATGGTGTGCGCGGCGAACTGGCGTTGGCCATGCAGGAGTCGAGTACTGAAAAGCGACGTGGCGCGGTCGGTTCGCCGGCCAACCGCGAAAGCGAACCGGCCACGGTCAAACAACCGAGCTGATGGAAAGAATTTAGCCCCCGGTGAATACACCGGGGGAGTGCTGCACTGAACTGTTGCACTGATACGAGAAGTACCATACTTGAATCATTATTGTGTTCGTCAGGAAGATCGTGCGTACGTGCTTCAGAAGGATCTGTGGCACGCGGCGTTTTGTAGATAATCACGGAGGATTGCATGGCGACGATGACAGCGGTCGAAGAAATTCAAGATGTCTGGGTGAAGTTCAAAGCGGATCTTTCGAATCAGGATCTCCGCAATCGCCTCGTCGAGCAATACTTGCCGCTGGTGAAATACAACGGCGAGCGGATTTGGGCTCGATTGCCCGAGGGAGTCGAACTGGACGATCTGGTTTCGGCCGGAATCTTCGGGCTAATGGATGCCATCGACGCCTTCGATATGTCGCGCGGGGTGAAGTTCGAAACCTACTGCGTACCCCGTATTCGCGGCGCCATGCTCGACGAGCTGCGCACCATGGATTGGGTGCCGCGTCTGGTGCGCTCGAAAGCCAGCAAATTGAACGAGGCGCTTAAAACGGTGGAAGCCCGCACAGGCCGTGCTCCGACCGAGCAAGAACTGTCGGAGCATATGCAAATTTCGCTGGCTGAACTCGAGAAGATGATTCTCGACGCCAACGCCGTGAACCTGGTCAGCCTCAACAAAAAGTGGTACGAGACCGACAGCTACAAAGACGTTCGCGAAATCGATATCCTCGAAGATAAAAAAGGGGAAGACCCTACACGTCGGGTTCAAAAGAACGATTTGATGCGGCTGGTCACCAAGGGGCTCAATCGCAACGAACGCCTGATCATTATTTTGTACTACTACGAA
Source organism: Planctomycetia bacterium (assembly GCA_043737375.1). Taxonomy (GTDB): domain Bacteria; phylum Planctomycetota; class Planctomycetia; order Pirellulales; family JALHPA01; genus JAWXCH01. The sequence continues at coordinate 416 of JAYTAU010000538.1, read as the reverse complement.
GAACTGACCATGAAAGAGATCGGTGCCACGCTCGACTTGAGCGAGAGCCGGGTCTCGCAAATGCACAGCTCGATCATGCAGCGGCTGCAAGGACAGTTGGGCCGCCGCCGTCCGGAATTTGCGGGCGGAACGTGAGTTGATCGAATTTTAGTCTGTAGGGAACGCCCTCTGTGGCGTTCCGGAACCGCAGATCGACTTTGAATTAATTCGAATGGCAAACGGCCGGGTTTTCCCGGCCGTTTTTTTGTTGGTAATCGTTCGGGCCGACCTGCGAAGCATATAGAACGCAAGCCCACCCATTGCAATGGGTGGGCTTCGGGTCGAACTCCATCGCGGCTCATGATTGAGCTACGTTACCTCCGCAGTACGTACGCAAAGTTCCAAACCACCGCTGTGACAAAACACAATCGGCACCC
>JAYTAU010000537.1:0-8081 GCA_043737375.1 Planctomycetia bacterium | reverse complement strand
CGGGCGACGATACGAAAAACGACGGCAACGACAACGCTGACGGCAAAAACAAAGACGACGGCAAAACTTCGGCCGGCAAGATCGACGCCCGCACTCCGCCGGTGTTTGTCGATCGTCAGTTGCAACGCGCCGTCGAATATCTGACCGGCGAAATCGCCCGCGCGCCGTAGTGCGCACAAAATCTTCTTTCAGCGCGAAGCAATTGAACAGGAGGTAACAGTGGAAACGGAGATTGAATATTCAGGTCAAAAGTGTCTATCGACTGGTGTAGTCGCCGCGTCACGGATTTGATCGACCGATATTTTGATTTGTTGCTGACTGAGTTCATCACACTCTCTGTTATCTCTGTTTCCTCCTGTTCATACGTTCGCGTCCTCCTGTTCATTGACGTTCGTCGCAGTCCATGAACATTCTCACCATCGAAACCACGTGTGACGAAACCGCGGCGGCGGTCGTTACCGACGATCTGCGGGTACTCGGCTCGGTGGTCGCTTCGCAAGACGAACTGCATCGCCGCTTCGGCGGCGTGGTGCCCGAGATTGCCAGTCGAGCGCACCTCGAACGGATCGTGCCGGTGATCGACGAAACACTGCGGCGCGCCAAACTGACACTTGCGGACCTCGATGCGGTGGCCGTGGCAAATCAACCGGGTCTGGCCGGCTCGCTGTTGGTCGGTCTGACCGCGGCCAAGGCGCTGTGCGTGGCGCTCGATATTCCGTTGATCGCCATCAACCATCTGCAGGCCCATATTTATGCCTGTCGCATCGCGCATGGTCCCGAGGTGTTTCCCTGCGTGGGGCTCGTGGTTAGCGGCGGACATACCAGTTTGTATCGCTGCTTGGGGCCGATCGACTTCACGCCGCTGGGCGGAACCATCGACGACGCTGCCGGCGAGGCGTTCGACAAAGTCGCGCAGATGCTCGGGCTGGGCTACCCCGGCGGGCCGGCGATCGAACGCGCGGCGACCGATGGCAATGCCGACGCCTACGACTTTCCGCGATCGCTGCTGCGCGATCGCGAGCGATTGGACTTCAGTTTTAGCGGGTTGAAGACAGCCGTGCGTTATCAAATTGCCGGGCAAGGCATGCCGGTCGATCCAAGCGTGTTGGATCGGCAAACCGTGAATAACCTGGCAGCCGGCTTTCAAGAGGCGGTCGTCGATTGTCTGGTAGGCAAATCGCTGCAGGCAGTCAAGCAAGTCGCTGCAAATGCGCTCTGCGTGGCGGGGGGCGTGGCTGCCAACGGCCGGCTGCGTGAAAAGCTGGAAGTTGCTTGTCGGCGCGCCCGCGTGCGGATGTATGTGCCTCCGCCGAATTTATGTACCGACAACGCCGTGATGGGCGCGATTGCCGTCGAGCGTTTGCGCGCCGGGCTAGTCGAACCGCTCGATCTGGACGCGGTGCCCGGTTTAGTTCGCGGGCGAGTGTAACAATCGCGAAAAAAACGACCGGGGTAAACCCGGCCGTTCTTAACTACCTCAAGCCCCTGGCCAGATTCGCGTTCATTTGGGGCTAGTTCAATCAACCGCTTTTGCTTTGAACTTGCATTGGTTTAGGCTTTGGCGGGCTAGCGTCGACGGAGTCTAAAAAACGCCTCCGCCCCCGTTGTTACCGCCGCCGTTGTTACCACCCCCGCCCCCGTTGTTGCCAACGCCGCCCCCGTTATTTGTCCCACCGACACCAGTTCCGCCGGTACCGCTGGCGAAGTTGAACGTGCTAACTTCGGGAATCGACGAGAACAAGGGGGTCGGAGTGATCCGCACATAGCGGCGATCGGCCGATACGACGGCGATGGCCGACATGTTCGTGCCTTCGGGCAAGGTGCTGATGACCGGCTGAAAGCCAACGGCCCCATTGCGGAAGAACGGAATGCCGCGATCGTTGGCTTGTTGGCGAGCGATGGCCAGATCGCGCATCGCACCGCTATCGGACATACTGCTGAGCTGTTGAGCCAGAATTGCCCGACCGATTTCGCGTTGGCCGTCGGCGGCGACGGCGACTTGGACCTGATCGAGCGGATCCTTGCGGCGACCATCGTTCAGCTTGAAAATCACCAGCGAGTCTTTGTCGCCCACGGGAATTTGTCGGCGAATGTGTTCCGATTGCTTCGTACCATAATGGGAGTACAGATCGACGGTCACCTTACCTGCCGTCACGCGTCCCCAAATCGGCCGAACCAACACTTTGTAGTCGCCCGAAAAGCCTTGCGGCACGACGTAATCCTCGCTGTGGCCAAGTCCGTCGGACTTTTTGCCGGCCGAGCTTCCGCCCAACATGACACCGCCGGCAATGGTACGCGGATTTCGTAGCGAGCAAACCGTACCGGTCGGCTCTTCGACGACCAGATCGATATCGGCATCGCCGGTCCACGAAACGCGCACCAACAAATCGCGCGTCAATGCGTCGTTCATCGCCGTTTCGAAGCCGGCCGCATCGGCCCCTCGCTTTTCTTTTTTCAGCCGTTCCAGCGTGGCTTGCGCCAAATGGCGGGCGGTATCGAAAACTTCGGTTTTATCCTTCGGCCAGGCGCGGCTCAACACTCCGACACAGGCCCACCGAATACTCGCCAAGTCATCCATGCGTTGGGCCAGCATCAACCCATGCATGTAGGGTTCATAGCGGTTCGGTTCGAGGGCCGCGGCCAGCTTGAACAACTTCATCGACCGCTGTTCCAGACCGATGCGGCTCATATACAACGCGGCATGCATCAGCTCATTGCCGCTGGTGGCGAAATCGACCGACGACATCAAGGCCCGTTCGATTTCAGCTTTCGGCTGGTTATCGGCCTGCATGGCCAAGCCCATCGCTTCGTACATCCAAGGCTGGGCATAACCGTTTCGCAAGGCCCCGCGAATCATCGCGCTGACATCGCTGAATTTGTGCTCGCGCATCAACAGTCGAGACGCCTCGCGCACCGCGGCGTTCAATTCGTAGCTTTTCGACAGTCGCTGACGATCGTTCGAGAGCTTGTCGATGCCGCTGGTTTCGCCCAGGTTTGCAAAGTACGCATCCCAGGCGGCATCGCGATCGGTGCCGGCCGTCAGCTTCAATTCCACTCGAAATGCCGGGGCCTTTTTGGCCGTTGGTTCTTCGTAAGCGCCCAACAATGGTGTGTTATCGTCGTCATTGATTTCTGCCTTGGCCGCGGCTGCGGTTTTCACAGCCGCCGGCTTGCTGGCAGATTTCGCCACGGGTGTTGTTACAGTCGCGCCCTTCTTCGACAACTTCAGGTCGCTCGGCTTGGCGGCAACATTAGTATCCGGCACGGCAAACGCGCCGCCCATCGGAGCGACCGCCGGGGTCATAGCATCGTTGTCGTCGAGCACATTAAACTGACCACCACCGCCGAAACCACCGCCACCACCGCCGCCGCCAAAGCCACCCTGTCCACCACCTCCACCACCAAAGCCACCCTGACCGCCGCCACCTCCTTGGAACGCGCCGGGACCGCCTTGATTACCGCCGCCCAATTGGAACGGATTGATGCCGCCCCCGCTCGAGATCGGCAACACCAGATCGGCGACCGGGTAGACCTTGACCACCAGCCGGGCATCCGCGTCGGCTTGCGTGGTGATCGACAACACTTCGTCGCGCACGACATACGTCAACTGCAACGGTCGCAATAATAGTCGCAATGCCGATCGCAACGAGATACCGCTCACGTGACGAGTCACCGGGGTATCGCTGGCGACAGCCGCATCGAGCAGGGCCTTGTCGTCGAATTGAATTTCGATGCCATGTCGATCCTTGATCACTTCAATGGCATCTTTCAGCGGAGTATCATCGAATCCAAATTCGGTCGTTTGCTGCAAGGCGGTGTAAATTTTCTCTTCGCTGCTGCCCGAGCGACTGAGATCGACCGCTTTGTACTTGACGCGACGTCGCGTCAAATCCATCCAGACATCGGCCGCCGGATAAACGATCGGCGGGTCGTCCGGAAACGGAATATTCGCTTGATCGACCTGGGCCAATACATCGACGACGGCCTTTTGATGCTTGTCGCGGAACAACGCGCTTTGCGCGGTGTAGCCGATCGTGCGGCCGACGATCACCGCGTTACTGGTCACCGGCGAATTGGGCATCAATTCCAAGGCGACGCGCGAGCCGTCGAATTCGGCGTCTTGATACCGGCGCTCGGCCAATAGCGAGTTGAACCGTTCGATCAACTGCTTGACCCGCTGCTCGCGACTGATGATCGCTTCGGTCGTGCTGCGAATCACCTCGGCTGCCTGCAGACGTTGCAATGCTTCGAGCTGCCGAACTTCGAACTCTTCGGTCCGACGCGAGGCCTCGCGAATCGCACCCACCAAGCGGTCGTGAAGTTGGGCACGCAGGTTGGCATTGATCTCGGGTGCCTGTTCGACCTTGTCCAACAGAAGTTTCAAATCTTGTTGCACGCCCAAGGGATCGACCGCCATGCGATCGCGCGCTCGCGTCAGCTCGGTGGTGACCTCTTGGCCGATAACTTGCCCGATCAGGTCGCGCTGATTGGTCACTTCATCCACGAATCCGCCGCTTGCCGGGCCGACGGCTTGTTCGATCACCGGCTGACGTTTCACGAGCCGCAGATCGCCCGCAGCCGGAGCAACCCCATTGGCAACGGCGGGAGCAGCAACGTTCATCGCATCCGGTCGATCGATAACATTGCGTAAATCTTGCGCGAGCTGATTGTTGGGGTCGCGCCGGATCGCTTCGTTGGCCAATTGCTTGGCTTGTTTACGGTTGCCCGACGCCGCGGCTTGATGCCCCAGTTGCGCCAAATTGCGCGCGCCATGATTGACCATGCGGCGTGCTTCGAGCAAGCCTTCGGTCCCCACAGTCGGTAGTCCGTCGCCGCCATCGGCTTGGGCCGATTCAACCAGCGAAGCGAGATACGCATTCTCGTCGTTATCGGCTTGCGGCTCGATATTCCAGTTCAACGTGATCGGCTTGCCGGCCGACTCGCCCACAAGTTCAACCGCAAACGGTTTGTCCACCGAGCCGCGCCCCACCAACACGGTGTCGCGATCGGTGCGCAACGGCGGCATTTTGGCCGGGTAGACTTCGGTCAGCGATTCGGGCAAGCCGTTCGAGCGCGCCCAAATGACCGGCTCGCGCGCCACGCGGCTGAGATACATGCCGGCGTCTTTACCGCTGTTGTTTTCCGCGTCGACCACCAACATGCCGCCGGTCTGATTGGCCAAGGCCGCCAACAACGAGTTGTTGAGTTGCGGGCCGATCGCATAACTACTGACGCTGACTTGCGCGGCACGAAGCGCGACGATCGTCTGGCGCAGGTCGTCCCCGGTCATGCCGGCGTTGTTTACTCCGTCGCCGATGTAAATTGCCGCGCGAGGCGCAGTCACATCGCCGCTGTAATGCTTAGCGGCCGAGCCGAGTGCTTCAACCATGTCGGTCGAGCCCAGGGGAACTCGTTTGCCAAGTTCCGCCAACGCGGCCGTCATTTCGGCACCGCGAACGGGCACAAAAGTTTTCGTCATCGGGACGGAATTGACATCGACCGAGACCAAATGCACCCGATCTTTATCACCCAGGCCCGAGAGCAACGTGCGGAGGATCTCGAGGCCTTTCTCGCGATAGTGTCCGGTTTGACTGGCCGAAGTGTCGAACATCACCACGATGTCGTGGGCTTCGACCATGGGGGCGGCCGTAGCACTGGGCTGCAGGCTGATCGCAAAATAACTTGCGCCGTCTTTTTTGTAGCTGTAGAAGCGACTGGCTTCGGCAGTGAGCTTTGCGGTAGGTATTACCGGCTTTGCGGCAGGAATTGCCGGCTTGGCTGCTATTGACGCGGCGGCATTCGTACCCGAACCGTTCGACGATACCGCCGTGCGCTTCGAGACTTCGGCAGCTTGAACGCCGTCGATTGAAATTGCGCCGTCTGCGGCGACGACCAAGGCAGCGGCGCAAGCTCCGGCTGCCGACCAACGCATGAAACGAACCATGCTCTTAGACATGACTCACGTACTCCCATGACGCAAACTGAAGAAATGGCGACCGCCGTGTTCCGGGACGACGCTGTCGACCACGTCTTTTGAATTGCTGAATTGCAAGATGTGATCAAAACCCGACTTTGCCTATTGTATTCGGTTTACCGAAACTACGCTAGAAAAATAATTGGGGTTTTTGGCCTTGGCCGCAGAATCGGAACAACCGGTTGAGGAAGCGTATTTCGACCCCGCAGCGTCGAAAACAAATGATGTCACAGTCGCAAACCCGTAGCTCCAAGCCTCCAGCCTCCAGCCTCCAGCCTCCAGCCTCCAGCCTCCAGCCTCGCTCCCCGCTCCTTCGAATCCTCGTTCTTTGGCCCTGATTTTGCTTGACCTTTTCTAAAAAATCCTGTCAACTATCAACTCAGAGGCAGGGCGATTGCAATCTTATCATGCCGGTTTGTTCTTAACTGGCGACTGCATTGGGAAGGGGAACAGCATGTCCAGGACGATACGTGCGCGCGGATTTACCCTAGTCGAACTTCTGGTAGTCATCTCGATTATCGGCATTCTGGCGGCCATGTTGCTGCCCGCGGTCCAGGCCGCCCGTGAGTCGGGCCGGCGCAACAACTGCAAAAACAACCTGCGAAATCTGGCGCAAGCCTGCTTGATCCACGAGGCGCAGCAGGGGCATCTGCCAACGGGCGGCTGGGGTTGGAAGTGGGCCGGCGACCCCGATAAGGGATTTCATCGCCAGCAGCCCGGCGGTTGGTTGTACAACATTCTGCCTTATATCGAAGAAGATGCACTGCATGACCTTGGCAAAGGGAAATCAGATAACGATCGGAAAGCTGCCGCGACGCAACGTAGCTCGACGGCAGTCGCGTTATATTACTGCCCCAGTCGGCGACGACCGGATGTGTTTCGGCTTGGAAATGGCGGATTTTCCAACATGAACAATCCGGAGAATGTCGGTCGAAATGATTACGGCGGCAGCGGCGGCGATCTGGCGGGCGAACGCGATGGGAGCCATAGTGATCCGAACAACCCCGGTTTGATTCAAACCGGCGTGATCTTCACCAAGAGTGAAACCAAGACTAGCCAGATCCGCGACGGTCTTTCGAAAACCTACTTGGCCGGCGAAAAGTATCTGTTTCAGGCCGATTATGAGAACTCAAACGATGCCGGTAACGATCAAAGTTGGGAGGTCGGGTACGACCGCGACTCGATCCGCTGGGCGTTTTACAATCGATCGAATCCGAACGATTCAGAATCGCTGGACAATTCACCCCGGGCTGACTTTATCCAAGGCAACACCGTGGCGTTCGGAGCGCCGCATCATTCGGGCTTTCATATGGCATTTGCCGATGGATCGATCCATGCGATTGCCTACGAAATCGAGGGGAAAATTCACGCGGCCCTGGCAAATCGCAAGAACGTAACCACGCCGGGCGACACCAGTGTGCAGGATTTGCAGCGAGTCAGCGAATTTATTCTGGATTAAATCAAATTCCGATTATAGGATTATTTTCGTTGCAATTTGATTGCTCTGGTACTTTCGCTGCACCTTGAACGTGTCGCTTTAGAGGCCCCCATGTCCATTCGAAATATTGCGCGCGGATTTACACTGGTGGAACTGTTGGTAGTCATCTCGATTATCGGCATTCTGGCGGCCATGTTGCTGCCCGCGGTGCAGGCTTCCCGCGAAGCCGGGTATCGAACACAGTGCAAGAACAACATTCGCAACTTGGCCCAGGCCTGCCAACAGCACGAAAGCCAACAGGGCCACTTCCCGACCGGGGGTTGGGGTTGGCAATGGGCGGGCGAACCCGATCGCGGTTTTCATAAACAACAGCCCGGTGGCTGGATGTTTAATATCCTGCCCTACATTGAAGAAACCGCGCTGCATGAGATGGGTAAGGGCTTGAGCAACCCCGAAAAACGCAAAGCAGGACAAAAACGCGCTGGTGCGATTATCTCAATCTTCGGTTGCCCCTCGCGACGACGACAAGACCAGTATTCGTACATCAATCATCCCGACTACAACAATATCGATCGACCCCAAGTCGTCGGTAAGTCGGATTACGCGGCCAGTGGCGGCTCAGTCGGCTTTAGCTCTGACGGCCAGGCTGCCGGTCCCGCGCTGACCTAC
>JAYTAU010000536.1:0-8082 GCA_043737375.1 Planctomycetia bacterium | reverse complement strand
CGTATAGTTTGAACGGGCCGATCATGGCAGAAATTCGCGAGGCGACCGTGGCCCTGGCGAAATCGCTGCGCGTGGTCGGGCTGATGAACATTCAGTTCGCCATCAAGAAAGAACACGACCAGCAAGTGCTCTACGTACTTGAGGTCAATCCGCGCGCCAGCCGAACCGTGCCATTTGTCAGTAAAGCCACGGGCATGCCGGTCGCCAAGATCGCCGCCAAGGTGATGGCCGGCGTGTCGCTGATGGATCAGGGGTACGACCGCGACCCGATCCCGTCGCATGTCAGTGTGAAGGAAAGCGTGTTTCCGTTTGCCAAGTTCGCGGGAGTCGACATTGTGCTGGGGCCGGAGATGCGCAGTACGGGCGAAGTGATGGGCATCAGCGAGCGATTTTCGATTGCGTTTGCCAAAGCACAACTCGCGTCGGGCGTGTTGTTGCCGACCACGGGCCAAATTTTTATCAGCATGGCCACTGAATCGCAAAAGGAACACATGGTTCCTCTCGCGAAACGCTTGCACGAAATGGGCTTTCGGCTGATGGCGACGACCGGCACGGCCACGTATTTAGAGCAAGCCGGAGTGCCTGTCGACCGCGTCAAAAAGCTGCAAGAGGGGCACCCCAATTTGCTGGATCATTTGATCGACGGCAACATTCAACTGATTATGAATACGCCGCGCGGCAAGGGGGCGCGGACCGATGAGGGGCGGATTCGCGCGAGCGCCGTCTCGCACGGGGTGCCATGCATCACGACGATTCAGGCAGTCGAAGCGGCGGTGTTGGCGATGGAAGCCTTGCGCGGCGAAGAGATGACCGTTCAAGCGATCCAGGATCGCTTTCCCGACGACGCCCGCGCCGCTGCAAAAGCCGTAGCAGAGGTTTAAGCGACACAATATTTTAAGTCCGGATTTCAAGACAGCTTTTCATCAAATCGAAACCAATGATTGAACAGGAGATAACAGAGGAAACGGAGCTTTTCATTCGCCGTGTTGTATCGCACTTCGTTAGTATGCAGTCACTCAGCAGATAGATTGATTCGTAGACAGCTCTGTTTTCTCTGTTCCCTCCTGTTCATGTTAGAAAGAATATCCCTTGTCGCACGAACAGCTTTGGGCGCCCTGGCGAATCGGCTATATCCAAGCTGCTGCTTCACCCGGCATGGAGGCACGGGCTAACTCGGCAGACTCAAACTCAGCCCGGCCTGTTCCCCCGCTCGATTGGCCAGACGGCGCGAAGCACGACTGCTTTCTCTGTCGCTGCGTCGCCGATTCGGATCCACGAAATACCCTGACCGTGCGGCAAGGCAAATTCTCGATCGCCTGCCTGAATCGCTACCCTTACAACAACGGGCACTTGCTGGTTGCGCCGCGCGCACATAAATCGCGACTCGATGAATTGTCCGGCGACGAACAGCTTGAAACCGTACAACTGCTCGCAGAATTGACCGGCACGCTCGAACGGCTGGTCAATTGCGACGGCTTCAACATCGGTTTGAACTTGGGTCGCGTCGCCGGCGCAGGCGTACCGGGTCATCTGCATTGGCACATTGTCCCGCGCTGGCACGGCGATACCAGTTTCATGCCCGTGCTGGCCGGTACGAGCGTCATTCCCCAGTCGCTCGAAGCGCTATACGATTTGCTGCGCGGGCCGTGATCCCGGGTTTCGCGCAAAGGCGCGAAGCACGCAAAGGAAATAATAAAGATTACTCGCGATCAATTACTCGATTGAATTCAGGAGAATAGCCGCGATCAAGCGTGTATCGGAATCAATCATATTTGCGTTGATTCGCGATCATTCGCGGCCCAATTACTGCCGACCGAATGCCTTTTTGTTTCGCACATTGCGACGACCCACGGAAAGTATAGCGATTCGATTAGTCCTCCACTCCTTTGCGTTCTTTGTGCATTTGCGCGAGATTCCTCTTCGATTGTTCTAGCGTGATGCCTCCGCTGACTCCCTTGCCTTCGCTAACGACTGCCCAGCGCGAAGCGATGTTGTTGGCACCTTATGCGATGCACAGCGTGCATTCGCAGGGGCGCAAGTATCCCGAGTCGTCGCATGCCTACCGCGGCCCGTTTCAGCGCGATCGCGATCGCATCGTGCATTGCGCGGCGTTTCGACGGCTCAGTCAGAAAACACAAGTCTTCACCGGGCACGAGCTGGGCGATTATCATCGCAGCCGGCTGACCCATTCCCTGGAAGTCACGTCGATTGCTCGCACGATCGGCCGCGCGCTGCGACTCAACGAGGATCTGATCGAAGCCCTCGGCCTACAACACGATTTGGGTCATCCGCCGTTCGGCCACGCCGGCGAAGAGGCATTGCACGATTGTTTACTTGCACAGGGCGGATTCAATCACAACCGACAGGCGCTGCGAATTGTCGAGAACTTGGAGACGCGCTATCCGGATTTTCCCGGGCTGAACCTGTCGTACGAAGTCCTGGGAGGACAAGGCGATCGTGCCGACAAACTGTCGCGAAAATTGTTTCGAGATGAACAGTCGCTGTTGGAATCGCAGGTCGTCGATGCGGCCGACAGCGCGGCTTACGACTCGCATGACCCGGACGACGCGTTGCAAGTCGGCGTGTTGCGGTTCGAGGAGTTGCAGGAAATTTCGCTGTGGCGCGAGGCCGTATTGCGCGTGCAAGCCAAATTCACCGCGCTCGATCCGCTGCAATTGCGACGGGCCACGGTGCATGAACTGCTCGATTGGCAAGTCAGCGATTTGATTACCAGCACGACCGAGAATTTGCGTGCGCGACAGATTGCCGGCGTCGATGACGTGCGCACAGCGGAGTTTGCACTTGCCGTTCCCAGTGCCGAGATGATTGCCCTGCGCAACGAACTGGAAAAGTTTTTGCACGGCCGCGTTTATCGGCATCCGCACTTGTTGCGACTGCGTCGGACGGGCCAAGACAAACTGCGGACGATGTTCGCGGGCTACGTGGCTCGACCGGCGTTGTTGCCTGAGAATTTTCGCAGCCGCATCGAAGTGCATGGGCTGGAGCGCACCGTGGGCGATTACATTGCAGGCATGACCGATCGCTTTGCGCTGCAGGAACACGAGCGACTGTTTGGCGGAGCGGGATGAGGGATGAGCAGCGAGGGATGGGCAGTGAGCAGCGAGGGATGGGCAGTGAGGGATGAGCTTGGCGAGCGGGGTACTTCAGTCCCCTGTTGGCAGAATTAGAACTGGAAACGCGAGCCTTGCGATTACGGTTGGAAGTGCGCAAACAGTTCGTAGGATGGACCTCCGGTCCGTCCTACGCATGGGATGCAATCTAACCGGACCAGGAGCCCATCCTACGGTGGCGTCTTCCCGGGTCAAGAATCGTCGCAGCTTCGCCGATTCAGCGTTAGGGTGCATTGCGCAGCTCACCTTTTCAATATCGTGTCGCACGAATCGACGACGATCATGAGTTCGATCTCATCGTAAGCAACGTTCGCGGGAATTTGTACGGCTAGGTAAGTCGGAGGGGATCCATCACGGATATGAGATTGTACAACGACCCCTTCATGCTGGGCTGCGTTGTAGATTCCTCTTTCCGAAGTTGCCTTCAACTTGCTTTCTTCGGCAACAACACACAATCGTCCTGGAAGCTCAATGTCGATAAAGGCGTGTTTACGAAACGGGCCGCGTCCGATCAGAATGTGCGCGAGCCCAATTGAATTGAGCACCAAGCTTGCTTCGGATTCTTCGCGTGCAACGACGAGTTGTCCGTCATTACTGAAGGTTACTTTGTTCGAGCCATACCCTAAACTGCCGAAACCATAGTATTTTGTAATATGACCCGTCAGGTTTGCACGCCACGGCACGCCTTTACGATCGATCTTGATAGTAACTTTGGGCGTAATACTGTTACGCCCTGCAAGATCTGCGCCGGTCAACTCTGTGGTCGGTAGGTAAATAAGGGCGATTAAAAGCGCTTTTGCCGTACTCATGAATTTACTCGCTTTATGACCCATCGAACTTGATCAACGTTAATGACGCCAAGTTAAATTTCCCTAGCCGCGACTAAAACGGCCAACCTGCCCGCCCTCACCCCTCGCTGCTCGTCCCTCTTCCCTGCCGCATTATAGGGCATTTACGTACCCCGTTTGCCGAATTTTGCTAGCCGCTTGGCATATCTTCCGCGCTCGAACGTCGCCGCAAACACTTCGCCCAAATCAACCGCAATGTCGGCGTCCGGCGCATGGAGCGGTACCGGGACAATCGGCAGCGCGTGTTCGACCGCCCAAGCGTACACATCGCAATTCGGATGGCGATCGACGTTCGAGACCAGGCAAAAGTAATCGCCCGCCGGCAGAGGCTTGGCCAGCAACGGTCGACGTCCTCGACGCAGCAAATCCAGCTCGACCAGATTGATCGACTGATGCAAGATGTTCGAACGCTTTTGCTGATACTCGTGCCAGCCGGGGCCTTGCTTATTGGTGGGCGAGAGCAACTCTAGCACGGTGACCAGACTGCGATCGCTGTGGCGCAGGATATGAATGCTGGTCTCTCGAAACTGCGCAAAGACTGCATTGGGAACTTGCACAGGTTCAATCGTAGCGACCGACCGCGCGCGTTCTGTAGACAATAATTCACGATTGTCTCGCAACACCGCAACGTCAGCCCGATAGGCGTCTTGCTCGGGAATGCCATGTTCGTCCGTGGGAAGCTGAACGATGCGGAACTGTTCGTCGATGGCTGCCTCATAGTCGTCGGGCAGTCGGTCGGCTATTGCCTCGCGCCAACCGACGATGAACGTCGAGTGAAAGTCCTGCCAGTAGGCGGGCGATTCGAGTTCGGGGCACATGGCCGACGTTGACATGGCGGTGATCTCGCGACGAGCTGTGATTGACGTTCGCTCGATTATACCAGCAGCAGCAGGAGCAGCGAGGGATGGGCAGTGAGGAATGAGCTTGGCGAGCGGGGTACGTTATTGCCCTGAATATGGGATGCTCTGGCTACGGGAATGCCGCGAATAGAATTCAAGCCCAACCGAAGTTAATCCAATGAGCCGCGCTTGCGGTTTAGCCCCGCAGCTACTCGTGTTTTGCGAAAGGATAGCACGGCCCTGCCCTTGCAGCGTTTGTGGGGCAACTACCGATTAAACCCCGATAACCGCGGCTCCGACAAGATCTCCGCGTCGATCAGCGTCTGACGCGTCACCGGCTCCGACCCGTCGATGGTCAGCAGCGCTTCCAACTGACTTTTGGTCAGCGGCTTCAGCATCCGGCAGACCCGTCCATCGGCGAACAGCAGACCGCGACGATGCGAGCGAGTTACATTGAAATCCAACTCGCCGTCTGAATTTAAGTGTTGATCCAACGCGTCGAACCGCCAGTCGTCCGATGTCTTGGCTTCGATCAACAACAGCGTGTTCTCGGGCCCATCCTTCAAATCGCGCATGCGGCGCGATCCCACGTCTCGAAACACGCCCGGTTCGCCCAACACAACGACAAACTTCGCGGAGTTACAGCCGCAGTCCTTGTTGAGCGCTTCCTCGAATCCGGGCGCCTCCATTTCGGTCTTATAATTATCGAACAGGTATGGACCAAGTCGATGCCGCCACGACTGCCCCGGCCCTTGTTCGCCAGTTTCGAGCCGACCGGGCGGAAAACGCCGACTGTTGTTACGATAGCGCTGGCCGTCCAAATATAAGTAAAACGCGTGCGAAATCTGACTGAAATTTCCCGCGCACGCACTCTCGTAGGCTGCAACATTCGCCTCGTACACGCGCCAGCCAAGCCAGCCAAAAAATCCCGTTAGCAGGGACAGAAACACGACGGTAGATGGTTTAATTCGCATTGGCTATTCCCCCTGAACCCTGACCGCCGGCCTAGCGATTTGAAGTTGTCATTTGATTACGAACTCGGTTTGTTACCCCAACGGGGTTTCATCCCATAGCCCAGGGTCGCGCCTGCGCACCCTGGGTATTCGATCTGATAAGTTGATTTACCCCAAGAGGGGTTACATCTTTGATGCGATCGGTGCATGTCGCCATGTTCTCAAACCTGATTTAACCCCGTTGGGGTAACCAGTCAATCTTACTCGTGACCCCGGGTGCGCTGCGCGACCCGGGGCTATGAGATTTAACGCCTTCGGCGTAAAGCAGGGAACCGCAGGCTTGCTCAAGAACGAGACGAGACAGCTTCAGTCCAATGGCTTCAAACCTCAAGTCCCAAGCCTCACATCCCCCTGACCCCTGATCCCTTCCGCCGCTACATCCTTTCCACTACATCGATGCCCAACAAATTCAGCCCGCGCTGGATGACCCTAGCCGTCACGTCGCACAATAGCAACCGGCTGCGTTGCAGTTGGGCCGTTTCGGCTTTGAGTACCGAACAGTTTTCATAGAACGTTGAGAACGCGTTCGACAATTCGTATAGGTAGTTCGTCAGATGGTTGGGGCGATAGTCGCTGATGACCAGTTGTAGGGCCTCGGAAAATCGCAACACGGCAACCGCCAAGGCACGCTCGGCCGGATGATCGAGTGTGATGGAAGCCTGCCCCGAATCATGCCCACTCAGGGCAGTGGGCATGGCACCCGACTCACCTAGTTGTTTCTCGCCGCGGGCAAAAATGCTGCGAATCCGCGCATGCGCGTACTGCATGTACGTCGCCGTGTTGCCCTGCATGGCCAACATCTTGTCGTAGCTGAATGTGTAGTCGCTGGTCCTGTTCTGCGAGAGGTCCGCGTACTTGATCGCGCCGATGCCGACCGCCTCGGCCACGCGCTGCCGCTCGTCGGGCGACAGCTCCGGCCCATTCGGTTTGCCGTCGTCGTTGGCACTGACAATGGCCAGCGCACGATCGACCGCTTCGTCGAGCAATCCCCACAGACCGACCGTATCGCCTGAGCGGGTTTTGAACGGCCGGCCGTCGTCGCCCAACACGGTGCCGAAGCTGACGTGCTGCAGCTCAACTTTTTCGTAACCCCAGAGTCGCGCGACCGCGAACAATTGTTCGAAATGCAAGCCCTGACGATGATCGACGACATACAAAATCGCATCGGGATGCCAACGCTCGATGCGATAACGAATCGTCGCCAGATCGGTCGTGGCATACAAAAACGCGCCGTCCTGTTTGCGAACGAGCATCGGCACTTCTTGATCAGGCAGAAACACGGCCAGCGCGCCGTTGCTTTCACGCGCC
This sequence comes from Planctomycetia bacterium, assembly GCA_043737375.1. Classification (GTDB taxonomy): domain Bacteria; phylum Planctomycetota; class Planctomycetia; order Pirellulales; family JALHPA01; genus JAWXCH01. The sequence continues at coordinate 943 of JAYTAU010000536.1, read as the reverse complement.
AGCCCCTTGGCTTGCAAATCGGCGACGGCTGAGCCTAGTCGATCGTGATAAAAACTTTCGCCCAGGGTTTCGTCGAAGGTCACACCCAGCCGAGCGTAGATGCGCTGGATATCCGCAGAACAGGCCGGCAGAAAGCTTTGCCAAAGCCGCACATTCTCGGCGTCGCCGGCGTGTAGCTTGGCGGTTTCTTGCAGCACGGCCTGACTGATACCGGCATGTGCGCTAGCCAGCGTTGCCGTTGTCGAATCGGATTCAACGGCGGCCAGTTTGGCCCGCAGCGAGGTTAGCTCGTCGCGGGTTGTCGTAATGCTCTTTTCAAGCTGGCGCGTGGTCTTTTCCGCTTTCTTGGCTTCCTTAACGTCCAGAGTCTTGCTGTCGCGGACATGCTCATCGAGCGCGGCTTGCTGCTTGAGCAACTTGGCTTCGAGGATCGGCAGTTCGCGCTTGCCGTCTTGATAATCGACCAGCTTGCGGACTAGCCGATAGAGCCGCGCCAACTCGCCCACTTGATCGGCGGCGAAAGCATCGGCATTGAGGAAATGTTTGTAGCCATAAATGATCATCCCGAACTGCGTGCCCCAGTCCCCCAAGTGATTATCGCCGATGACGGTGTGGCCGAGGAACTTCAACGTGCGATACAACGCATCGCCGATCACCGTCGATCGAATGTGGCCGACGTGCATCGGTTTGGCGACGTTGGGTGCCGAATAGTCGACGACGAATGTTTGCGCCGGTTCGACCCGCGCGATGCCCAGCCGTTCGTCCTGTCGTGCGGTTTCAATTTGATCGACAAGCCGTTCCGTCCGCAGTTTCAGATTGATGAAGCCGGGGCCGGCCACTTCGGGCGGTTCACAAAGATCGTCGATCCGCAGCCGCGCCACGACTTCGTTCGCCACGTCGCGCGGCGGGCGAGACAACTGCTTGCCCAAGGGCATGGCGAAGT
>JAYTAU010000535.1:0-3286 GCA_043737375.1 Planctomycetia bacterium | reverse complement strand
ATCAAAATCCCAAGCCGTTCGTGTGGACCGCCGACGCCGACTCGATCTTGAAAAAAGTCGCGAAAGTCTGTCAGCGAATTAATGACTCAGGACACTAGAGCATCGCACCGGCTTGTTCGACGTGATGGCCGATTGCAGTTGGGTGACCAGCCGCCAACTGGCCGATGCGGCGAAACTCAACGAGCGGTATGTGCGCGAATGGCTCGGCGCGATGCTGGCCTCGAATATCGTCGAGTACCAACTCGAAAGCAAAACGTACCGCTTGCCCGCCGAACATGCGGCTTGTCTGACCCGGCGCTCGGGCGCAAATATCGCCGCTTCGATGCAATTTGTGCCGGTTCTAGGTGCAGTCGAGGACGAAGTGTTGACAGCGTTCACCACGGGGCGAGGTGTGCCCTATTCGTCGTACAAACGTTTTCATAGCGTGATGGCCGAAGAGAGCGGCCAGACCGTGGTCGCGGCTTTGCTTTCACATATTTTGCCGTTATGGCCCGGCCTCGACGCACAACTCAAGTCGGGCATCGAAGTGCTCGATGTCGGCTGCGGTGCCGGTCGCGCCATGAATTTATTGGCGCGCTCTTACCCCAACAGTCGCTTCACAGGTTTCGACTTTTCGGACGAGGCGATTCAGATGGCGAATGACGAGGCCGCCCAACACGGCAGCCGGAATGCTCGCTTCGAGGTCTTTGATGTCGCCAAGCATGAAGGGCTTGGCAGTTACGATTTGATCACGGCGTTTGATGCCATTCACGATCAGGCTCGTCCGGATGCCGTATTGCGCAACATCGCCCGGGCGCTGCGGCCGCGCGGACTGTTTCTCATGCAGGACATCAAAGCGTCGAGCTGTCCGCACAAGAACATGGCCCAGCCGATGGCGACGTATATCTACACGATTTCGTGCATGCACTGCATGAGCGTGTCGCTGGCCAACAACGGCGCGGGCCTAGGCGCGGCCTGGGGTAAAGAGTTGGCCCTAACGATGCTGGCCGAAGCGGGCTTTCAGAAAGTGCGCGTGGAAACGCTGGGGCATGACATTCAGAACTATTATTATTTGTGCCAGTTGTGAGGCGAGAGATTGTAGGAGCCGACGCTGTCGGCGATCGAACCTATCGGTTGCCAACAGTTTATCGGCGTCGGCGACGCCTCCTACATCAACCGGTGCGCCATTGAAGACACTTCGCGAGCGGTCGGGTTTATCCCGGCCGCTCTTGAATGAGGTTCGGCTCAAACGTACCTCAGTCGAGTTCGTCTGGAATTCGGCCGAACGCGATTTTGTTTTCCATGAGGTGGCGGTAATCGTGTACCGGTCCGAAGTAAACGGTCGATGATCCCCAACGATCGTTGATGGCATCGATGGTTTGTGAGACCCGCTGCAATTTCTCGATCTCGTCGAACAGCGGGCGTGAGACTTGTGAGGCCAAGACCAGGCCGGCGACGCACACATCCACTTTTTTGATCGGGTAACCGCCCGGCGTGCGTCGCTCCCACAGCTTGTAAAACTGATGTAAAAGAGTTGGCGTGTCATCCACGGAAGGCAAGCCGATCTCTTCGGAAATACGACTGCCTTGCACGTCTTTGACGGAGATTCGCAAACTCCTGGCGAGGTATCCGCTTTGCCTGAGCCGATGTCCCAGTTTACAGACCAGCCTAACCATGATCGCGCGTGCACCGGCTTCGTTGCGGAAACGGGGTTCCAGCACGTTGCCATGACTCATCGACCGTCGGCGCGTCGGTATTTCCGGTTCATCGTGTCCGTGAAAGCCGGCCCACCAGTGGGCCCCCGTAACCGATCCCCAAATACGAACCGCTTGTTCGCGGCTCACTTCCCACAACGCGCGGATGTTTCGAATGCCATGCTTGTCGAGGCGAGCCAGCATGCCGTTGCTGATGCCGCAAAGGTCTTTGAGCGACAGGTGTTCGATGCGGCCCGGCAAGTCGTCGATCGGTAGCAGCGTTAATCCGTCGGGTTTCTGCAGGTTACTGGCTATTTTGGCCAGCAGACGCGTCGGCGCGATGCCGATCGAACAGGTCATCCACGGGCCGAAATCCGCGAGCAGTTTCCGCTTGATGTCTTGCGCGAGATTTTGCGCCTGTTCGGGATGCCGGTTGTCCCCCTGTAAATGAACCGTCCATTCGTCGATGGAGTAAATTCGATGGACCTCGGCACATTGATCGACGCTTTGCAGAATACGGTGATGTACCTGGACGTATATCGCGGGGCGCGCTTTAATCAGGGCGATTCCCGGACACAACTGCCGTGCCTCGCGCACGCCTGTACCAGTCTTCACGCCACGCCGTTTGGCATCGTAGCTGGCCGCGATCACACAGGTGCTATCCGTCTCGAGTGGAATCACCGCCACAGGACGACCTCGCAACTCAGGTCGGAGATATTGCTCGACCGAAGCAAAATACGAGTTCATGTCGGTCATCAGCCAGTTCATGACTCGTTGCGTCCAGAAGGGCAGATAGTGTTCTTATGTCCACTACGGTACTATCTGCCGTCACGCTTGGCAAGCGATTTCGAGTCACTTCGGCGAGGTTGCTCAACAACGTAGTAGAACGGAATTCATTCCGTTCCCTTGCACGTCCAATACAAAAGCGAGCGGCCGGGTTTACGCCGGCCGTTTTACTTGATTTGCCGAATCCCGCGACAACTGATGCTTATGAGCGGCAGCAGCTTGAATGGGTCACCACTGAAGCCTCTAATCGTATCGAGTCAGCCCTTCCATACGTGCAGTCAGTCAAGTTGAAAGTCGATCCATGACCTTACAATTTTCCACAGTTAGTGCGATTGTCGCCGTATTAATTGGATGGACTTCAATGGCCGTCGGGCAGGACGCTCGGACCATCGAAAAGGCCATCATGCGACTTACCGTGGAAATTGAGGAGAATCCGAAGAACGCGGCCGCGTTCAACAGTCGCGGCGAGGCGTGGGATAAACTCGATCGCCTTGATGCAGCGGAGAAAGATTTTTCCGAGGCGATTCGGCTCGATCCGAAGTTTACAGATGCGTACTGCAACCGCGCTAACGTATGGATACAGCGGAATAACTTGGACAAGGCTTTGGCCGACTGCACGGAGTCTATTCAACTCGATCCAGACCACAGGGCGGCCTATTTAACCAGAGGCATCGCGTGGACGGCCAAGGGAGTGATCGTTAACGCGATTGACGATTACACGGAAGCGATTCGGATCGATCCAAAACATCCCCTTGCCTACTACAACCGAGGCAGGGCGTGGAAATCCAACGATAAACTCGATAATGCATTGACTGACTACTCAACTG
>JAYTAU010000534.1:0-3287 GCA_043737375.1 Planctomycetia bacterium | reverse complement strand
ATTCGTCAGGCGGCCGAAGGACTTCAACACGCCCACGAAGCCAATCTAATTCATCGCGATATCAAGCCTGCCAATTTGCTAGTCGACTCGAAGGGCGTAGTCAAAGTCCTCGACATGGGGCTGGCCCGCTTTACCGACGAACAAACGACATCGCTGACTCGCGTTCACGATGAAAATGTGCTGGGCACCGCCGACTATCTCGCTCCGGAACAAGCCAAAGACAGCCACACCTCGGATCATCGTGCCGACATTTATAGCCTGGGCTGTACGCTGTATTACTTGCTCACCGGGCATCCGCCGTTTCGCGACGGGACATTGGCGCAGCGAATTTTAAAGCATCAAACTCAATCGCCCCCCAGCATTTTAGACGACCGGCCCGACGCGCCTCAGGCTCTGATCGATGTTTGCCTGCGAATGATGTCCAAACAGCCCGAGGCCCGCTTTCAGTCGGCCGGCGAAGTGGCTCAAACCTTGGGAACTTGGCTCACGGCACGCGGCAAACGTGTTGAATCGACTTTGATGGGGCGCGCTGGTAATTCTGGTCTCAACCCACCTCCTCGTCGAAATACTCCCCCGCTAACTCCGCCTCCGCGCCGCGATAAGTCCGGTTCACCCGACGATACCGTTGCCGATAAGGACCGCGTGACGATTAAAGGTGCCCCACGAGGTTCTTCGGTTCGGTTACCCAAACCGGGCCAGTCGAGCGGCAATGCCAACGCGGCCGGCGGGTCTCCAAATCGCTCAGGCGCTAATCCATCGATTCCAGGAGCCGGTCCGAAGTCTTCTGGAGCATTTCCCTCCGTTCCACGCAGATCGGATGCAGGACGCGCGGATGCAAGTCGAGCGGACAGCGGCCGGCCCGGCAGCAATAGTGCTGTCAATATCGGCGGCAGTGGCAAGCCTGTGCCTGGCAGTAGCAAACCCTCGAATAAGATTCGCGGTTTGCCAGTGGCAAAGTCGCTCGACGAGAGTACGGCCTCGGGCAAATTAATTGTACCGTCAGGCAAAGCAGGTTCGTTATCGGACAAGTCGGGCAAATCGAAAACACCGCCTCCGATGCCGGATCGGTTGTCGTCGGACATGCTATCGACAGCAGACTTCTTGCCCTTCAATGCTTCGAGTCGTCGCAATAAGAAACCGCCGCCGAAGTGGGTTTGGTGGGCGATTCTCGGCGGCGTTATCTTTTCGATCGTGCTGTTGGCCGTTGTATTGATGATGACTTTGCAATCATAAGCAACACATCGCAATCATAAACATCCCACGGTGTCGAACCGCGGCGAGTGGCCGCATTCTTGACTGCATTAGCAGCATCGCATTGCAGTTTGCCGCGCTTCGCGCATGGTGTTGATCGCTGCCGGGCATTGGGCAAGCGTTGGATCAAATCGCTCGATGATGTGTTTGCCTCAACGACCTGTCTTACGCAATTGCTCACCCTCGTGGATTTGCGACTCTGGTGGTTATCCCCACTAATGAGGTAATTTCTGAAGGCAGAAAACAGACCTCTGTCAAGCCCCCGTTTTAATTTCTTTCCCCCCTCTTGGAATAGATGCAAGTCGTTATATATTAGCGACTTAAAGTGTTCACTTGTATTTGGTTTGGGCTGCCATCTACCATGTATTAGGTGAAAGGACTCATCCCAGATCGCATTCATCGAGCGATCCCAAAAGCATCACTATCAATCGAGTGCAACTTGCCTGTGTGCGGTGATCCATCGCCACCGCAATTCGACGAGGGGAAACCAACATGACCTTTCATCCGCAACCGAATTTAGGAAGCCGCTCCCCAAACCGCTTGGAGCATTTCAATAATGTGGCCCGCTCGCGCAATTCGCGCTCTCGCGTGCCTGTCAGCAAGCGCGCACGCGGTGGGCAAACCAACGAGCGTTTGCCGTTTGTGCCGCCCGAAGATTGGCATGAACCGTGCGGAGACGGCCGCGCGTATCGCATCATCGTTCAACAGCCGGGCCCCGGTTTCCGCCATATTCTTACTCCACAAGAGGTCCGCGATCGACTGGCCGAACTGCCTGCCGGCTTCACTAGCGCGCTGGAAGTCGTTCAATTCAGCCGCATGACTCGTAAGAAGCAAAGTTTCCCTTGCTACGGCATGCAATGGGGCACCACGTTGTATCTGTATCCGATCGAAGATAATTTGATCGAGTACTATCCGGCACCGCCTAAGCCCAGCCAGGTGAACGAGGCCCGCATGTTCGGCGGCCAGTGGGTTCACGAATCGGCCAACTGTTGGAAATTGATCTGGACCGAACAAGCGATCAAGGATTTCTATCTGAACAATATCCTGATTCACGAGTTGGGTCACTTGCTCGACAACCGCAATTCGCGGACGATCGACCGCGAGCGGTACGCCGAGTGGTTCGCGTTGCATTACGGATATAAGCCCACACGGCGGCAATTCGCAACCGAACCGCGACCGGTGGTTCGCCGCCACGCGCGCAAGTCGCTCGGTCAAGCGGGCTAAGTGAGAGCGTCAGTTTTGTAGGTGCTGTACCAAGTCGGCGACAATCCGTCATCAGCCCCCGGCGAAGCCGGGGGCTGAAGGATTTACGACATATCGTGCCCAACAAAAATTCCGATCTACTTTCGAGACGCTCACACCAGCCTGACCCACGAAAGTAAAACGGAATTCATTCCGTTTACGTTTGGTCGATCGATGCTGCAAGACGGAATGAATTCCGTCCTACGGCAGCATTGAAATCAGGCCGGCAAGCGCGGTAAAATCTGTCGTGCATGACTCTGTCCTGCATGATTCTGCTTAAACCCATCCCATCGGCGAAACTATTAGACGCAAGTGCGCACTAAAGCATGGCAATATGCGGAATAATTCGCGCGAAATTTCATCGCTCAGCTTTACCGAAGTGCAATGCTGTATTGAGTTAACGAAGCACTGTCGCACGAATTCAGCACGGAATTATTCCGCATTTTCGGGAATTTGTGACATGTCGCGGAATAATGCCAAGCCGGCGGGCTGAGGGCGCGAACGAAAGCCTCGCGTAAAGGCACAGAGGCGCAAAGGAATCAGGACGACAAACATCATTTCGTATTTTCGCACTTTCGATTTTTCGCGATTCGCAGCATGTTGACTTTGGCAACTCAAATGAATCACGAAAACGCGAAAGAGCCAGATCGCGAAAGCTGAAGGAATCCGACGAAAGAAAAGCCTCGCGCAGAGGCGCAACGGAAGGAAGTTGCTTCTCGGCGTGCTAGCAGATTTGAAATCGGGACGTTATTTATCGGTCGGTCCTTAGGGGATTCTGCTGAGGGTGGACGGCG
>JAYTAU010000533.1:0-3315 GCA_043737375.1 Planctomycetia bacterium | reverse complement strand
GCAAAGCATCGCCATGCGCCGCCGCCTGGCAGGCTGGAACGTCGATTACCTCGCCAAAATCATTGCACTACCAACGACTTAGTGTGCGTTTGCCCTGTAAAATACCGCTGAAACATTTCCGTCGGGACTGTTAATAGCTAACCTAGTTATAAGTCCTATGATCAATGCCAAACCGAATCTACTTGATAGATAAGTGACCAATTGTAACATTCCATTTTTTATACATTCCGTAACCTGAAAATTATTTGAAACAGGCCGGGATTGCACTATACCACTTTTCCGATGCAGTACACTGTCATCGTTGAGTTGGGTACCAAGAGTTGGGGCTCGTATGTCCCCGATCTGCCAAGTTGCATTGCTGCGGGAAATACTCGCGAAGAGGTTTTATAACTCATTCGAGAATCGATCGAGTTCCACTTGGAAGCTCTAACAAAACGTATCCTAACCCGAAGCGTCAGCGAGGACTTGTCGACAATTTGCAGTCATTCCTCGCTGACGCTTCGGGTTAGGATAGAGCTTCTTAGTCAATCGATTACTTGCTAAACCCGACATAGAACGCAAACACCTGGTCTTCGTCGCCGTCGGCCTGTGCCACCGGGAATGCAAACGTAAACGAAATCGGAGCCGGGCCTAATGCCGGCACGGTCACCAGCATTCCAAAGCCGGGTGCCACGCGGAAGTTCTTGGCACTGATTTCTAGTTCTCGCTCGACCGTTCCAAAGTCGGTAAACACCACCCCGCGCAGCATATCGTCGGCGGTGATCGGAAACATGTATTCCACGGTGCCCAACAATTGCAAGCGACCGCCGACCACGACATCCTGCGTACGCGGCGATGCCCCGCGATATTCGAAACCGCGTAGAGTGCTGTATCCGCCCGCAAAGAAGTTGTCATAAATCGGCGTGTCCGAACCGGTCAAACCGAACTCACCGCCGTACGATAACACATGGCGGCCCGATCCGTCGGCCCGTTGTCGCACGGTGTGAAATCGGCGGGCCTCGACGGTTCCCCGCGTGTACGTGAACGAACCGAAAACCTGTTCCACATCGGCTTGCACCAAGTAACCTTCGGTCGGCAAAAACGGGCTGTCGCGCGTATCTTGCGCAAAGCCCACCTTGACGCCGAAGATGTCGTTCACACCCACCACTTCCTGCAGTTCGGGGGGAGTCGGCACGCGCGGTTCGCTGATGGTGACCTGCTCGACGCGTAGCGCACTGGTCAAACTCAGGTCGGGACGAAACGGAATTTGATAGCCGAATCCTAAGCGACCGCTCAATCGCTCTTCGCGCCAGTCGCGCTGAAAGCGTTGAAAGTACGAGCCGCTAGTTGTCAGACTGATGGGGGAATCGCCTAAATACGGCTCGGTGAAGCTGGCCGAATAGCGCGAGACTTCGGTGCCCGGCGCGGCTTCGATACGAAACCGCTGGCCGGCTCCGCGCCAGGCGGAACCGTTTCGAAAGTCCTCGAAGCTGGTCGGCCAGCGGGTGATGTCGAAGTTCTGTTCTTCGATCACCACGTTGCCGATCAACCCGGCGTTGCTGTTCACGCCCACGCCAAACATCAAGCGGCCGGTTTGAGCTTCGGTCACCATGCCGTCGAGGTCTACATACTGCTCCGGAACCACCGGTTCGGGAAACACTTGGTATCCGACACCCGGTCCGCCCGGCGCAATCGGCTCGTTCACGATCCCCCCCGGTTGCCCGTTGGGGCCGAGAAACTGCGGCTGACCGGCAACTGTGCCGTTTTGAACATTGGGAATCGGCGGCGCGCCGAACACGGGGCTGCCGTTGCCATTGGAAGTATATCCGCCGGGCGGTGGGTAGCTGCTGTTGGGAGTCGGAGATTGCGCTTGCGATGTGCCGGGTTGATACTGTGCGTACCGCGGAGTGACTGCATTGGGCGCACCCGGATATTGGACCGGAGACAATTTGGGATCGTAGTAGCGCGGCGCGGTTTCGACCGGCTGGGCATTCGCAGTTGTGGGCGCGCCAAACTGCGCGCCGTTAGAAAAATTTCCGCTCTGTGATTCCGGAGATTGTGCTCGCACGGTAATGCGATCCGACCGTTTGGAAGGCCAGGCGACGCTCGTATTCGGTGCGCGATCCTCGACGATCGGCTTACGCGCAATGTGGCGATGTGGAGCTGAACTCTCGACCGAACCGCTTGGCGACGATCGTAGTTCAGGCCAGATCGCCGAGCGCTCCGGTTGCTGTTCGGGCCAAGTCGCCGGGCGACTTTGGGTTGGGTTTTGCAATGAGTGCAATGCGCTCGACTGTTGATTCGGTTGAGCTTTCGATAATTCAGGTTGTTGAACGGGCCGAGTTGCTGCTTGATCGTCGACGCCGGTAACAATTAAATCGATCTCGTGGATCGGCTCTTGCGGCCGATCGCGCTGCAGGGGCGTTCGCGGTATCTTGCCGGAATCGGGGCTCTGGCCGCGGTAACTGCTAGGTACGACGCCGCTGCCGCCAGGGCTGGTCGAGTTGTTGTTGCCGCCCGCTTTACTGCCGCTGCGAGGCGTGCGGGCAATGCTGCTGCGATCGCGATCTTCCATGCCCGGCGGGGGAACGATGGCGATCTTGGGAACCTGGCCCTCTTGCGGTTTGTTGGTGAAGATGCCTGCGCGTTTCAGGCGTGCTTCGTCGGCGCGAATCAGTCGCGTGTCGACGATGTCGCCTGGTCTTAACGATAGGCGATTTTGTACGGTGCGTTGCCGCGTGTGCGGGTTATCGCCGGCAATCTGAATGTTGATTCGCCCAACGCGATAGCGATTTCCTTCGGCAATGTCGTACACCAGGTCAACCATCCCCGGTTCTTCCAAAAACCGCGTATCGGCTTGCACATCGGAAAAAATATAACCTTGCCCGCCGTAAATGTCGCGAATGCCGTTCAGATCGCGATTCAACTTCGCCTGATCGAAGAATTCGCCCCCCTTCAGTTCAAGATCCTTCTGTACCTCGGGCGTAGTGAATTTTTCGTTGCCGATGATCGAGACGTTGCGGATTTTGTAACGCGGGCCTTCGTTGATCACGTAGGTGACCGTCAGCCAGTCTTTATCCTCGTCGTAGTCCAAGTCGCGGCCGACCTTGGCCTGAAAGAAACCCAGGGCGCGATAATACGCGGTTAGTTTATCGACATCCTCTTCAATCTTTTTCTGGTCGACGTTGCCGCCGAAGAACCAAAAAATGCCGGGCTTGGACTGAATTTGAGTGCGCAGGCGGGCATCGTCGGCAATGGTGTTGCCCTCGAACTGAGTCCACCAAATGCGTTGCTTGGTGCCTTCGTTGATCAGATACACCACGCCCCGGTCGCCGG
>JAYTAU010000532.1:0-3317 GCA_043737375.1 Planctomycetia bacterium | reverse complement strand
GTCAGTATTCCGAACCGCTATATGCACAGCGCGGTCGAAATGATTTCATTGGTCGATATCGACCGAGCCGCCGATCTGCTGGCCCAGTTCGTGATCGGCCTGAACGGCGCGGAAGATTTTACTCCCTAGTCTTGCCTGCGATCAGCGGTATTCCGTGCGACTCGAACAAGATGCGTTGAATCTCGAAGTAGGATTCAATGAGTCGTCGCGGCAACTCCGCGGACTTCTTCACGATCGCAAACGATTGCGGCAACACTCGAATTTGTCCCTCTACGCCCTCGATCGTCAGAGTACAACGGGTGATTTCACGATCGTAATCGATGCTAATTCTCGGGTCATCAAGTTCTTCGATTCGATCGATCAACGTCTTCAGGTCGATGCTGTCAGGCGGCAAAAACTCCACGCTGTCAAACGTCTGTCCAAACACTTCGGCAAACTCCGGAGAGAAAATCGGTTCCGGCTCGTGAATGTCGGTCACCTCGCGACGCCAAATAACTTCCGCCGTATCGTTACGATTGACTGATACGGTAACCGAGTAAGTGCAGTGCGGAGTCACGATCGATCCGGCCCCCTCGACCGGCCCGTCGACGCGCATCTCAACGCGTTTGAATTTGAATGCTTGCCGCAGCGCTGTAAAGGTTTGATCCAAATCGGCCTGTAGTTCGTCGTTGGCAATACTGTTAACGAACTTCTGCGCGGCATCGACGCTATGATCGGGAATGTGCTGGCCCTTACGAAAGCCCGACAGACTGCGAATTTTGCCTCCCTGCTCCCGGGTCAGTGCAACCCGGATCAACTTTTCGGTCGTCATAGTTTTTTGGTGGTTGGCTCGTTTGTAGTATTGTGAGTATGTTCGAACGGCATTGCGAGCTCCGATTCTAACCGACCTGCCTCGAATTCGACTGTGCAACATCAGGACTTTTTCCCAAACTTTTCGACTCAACGCTTGACAGCCAATCGTCCGAATGTTATTTTACCACGCAGTTACTTAACCATACGGTAATGTTTATGGTCGCCGATAATCTCAGCCTGACTTTTTCCGCTATTGCGGACCCCACGCGCCGAGCTATTTTGTCCCGGTTGGCCTCGGGCGAGCGTTCGGTAACCGAGTTGGCCCGACCGTTCGATATGACCATGCCGGCGATCACCAAACACCTGAAAGTGTTGGAGCGGGCCGGTCTGATCGAACGCGGTCGGCAGGCGCAGTGGCGACCCTGCCGGCTAACAGCGGCCCCGCTCAAAAACGCCTCGGCTTGGATCGATCAGTATCGCAAATTTTGGGAAGACAGCCTTGATCGGCTTAGCGAATACCTGCAAATCTTGCAATCGGCGGCAAAGCCCCAGAGTGCCGCGACTAAATCCGCTGCAGCCCAAGCCGTCAATCGCGCCGAGCCGAAAACAAAATCGAAACCTAAGTCTCCGACGTCTCTACCCCGCAAACGATAATGCCGACTCAAAACACCGCGTTACTCGAACGTTCCGACCGCGAACTGGTCTTCACACGCTTGCTCGATGCACCGCGCGAATTGGTGTTTGCCGCTTGGACCGATCCAGAACACATTGGGCAATGGTGGGGACCGAGCGGATTCACTACCACGACGCAGTCCTTCGAACTGCGACCCGGCGGTAGCTGGCGATTCGTCATGCATGGACCCGACGGTCGCGACTACCCCAATCGGATTGTTTACAGCGAGATCATCAAGCCCGAGCGACTGGTCTATGCGCATGCCGACGATCAAGCAACCGAGCCGGTCAATTTCCATGTGACCGCCACGTTCGAGCAACAAGGTCAACAGACCAAGCTTACGTTGCGAATGTTATTTCGTTCGGCGGCGGAGTTGGACGCGACCGAGCAAGAATATGGCGCCATCGACGGGGCTCAACAAACTCTCGAGCGGCTTTCCGAATATCTTCAGACTTCGCAATCTTGATAGCGCTTTGTTTTATAGTGGCAAATCAATGCAGAACAATAAAACAACAGACATGGCCCCGTCCGACGTTGAGCTGGTGATCACTCGCGTTTTTGGTGCTCCGCGCAGCCTGGTCTTCGAGTGTTGGACTAAAGCCGAGCATCTTGCGCACTGGCAAGGTGCTCCGCGCGGTTTCTCCGTCACGGTCGAAAAGAAGGATGTTCGTCCCGGCGGTCGTTTTCGGATCCTAATGCATTCGCCCGATGGAAAAGATCACCGACTGCAGGGTGTTTATCGCGAGGGCGTATACCCTGAGCGGCTGGTGTTTACGCACACTTGGCTAGACGCGAACGGGACCACCGGCCCAGAAACTCTGGTCACGATCGTGTTTGCCGAGCGTAATGGAAACACCGAACTAACGTTGCGACAAACTGGATTCGATGCAGTCGAATCACGCGATGGTCATCAGGCAGGCTGGGCGAGTGCGCTGGACAGGCTATCCGAATATCTCTCGCAGAAGTAAACCAGTTCGATCGCTTCGGCACGCCTTGGATGATCAACTGTCAGCCTTCCAAATAATCGTTGCGACAAACCTTATCAAGCGTAATACTTGGCATAACGGGTGATCGCAAATTAGACGGCGTTATTAGCAGGAGTACCGATTCGATGCGTAAAAACCTTTTGATCGCACTGGGTGTAGTGGTCGCAATTGTCGGCGTGTTTGCGATCGTCGTGGCAATGCAACCCGCCGAGTTTCGCATAGTTCGGCAAGGTCGCATCGCCGCTCCGCCCGCCGCGGTTTTTGCGCAAGTCAACGACTTTCATGCGTGGCAGGCTTGGACTCCCTGGGCCAAGCTTGATCCGGCTGCCAAGAACACCTACGAGGGGCCCTCATCGGGAGACGGTGCCATCTTCAAATGGTCAGGCAATGATGAGGTCGGCGAAGGCCGGATGACGATTCTGGAAAGTCGCCCTCACGAATTAATCCGCATCAAACTCGATTTCATGCGCCCCTTCGAGAGCACAAACATGACCGACTTCACCTTCCAGCCCGATGGCGATCAAACGGTCGTCACCTGGGACATGTCGGGCAAAAAGAACTTCATGAGCAAGGCGTTTTGCATGTTCATGAACATGGACAACATGGTCGGCGGCCAATTCGAACAAGGTCTGGCGAGCATGAAAGAGGTCGTCGAAGGAGCGAAGTCGAAATAAGTTATGCAGACAATGTTTAACAGAAGGGAACAGAGGTAACGGAGTTGCGTGGAATCGGGATCCCCTCGGAAAAAAATTAGCAATAGAATAATCTGCGAAGTTTAATCGTCAGGTGACGGCTCTCCGTTTTCTCTGTTACCTCCTGTTTTAGTTTTGGAAGACAATCCATGCCGGGTGCCATGCCCACTGCCC
>JAYTAU010000531.1:0-3326 GCA_043737375.1 Planctomycetia bacterium | reverse complement strand
TAATTCCATTCAAGGCCTTGACGGATGAATTCCCTTTGATGTACTTGTCCCAACCTGTCCAGGTCCTACCTTCGGCTAGCGAACCTGGCCCATCGGTCACATCCCTCGGTTGTTCGAAACCGGCACATGCCACATAATCGCTGCGCGCAACAAGGGGTGGTTTGGGGCTGGCATTGTGATAAGGACTACCGTGCGTATAAGGGGCAGTATCTGCCCGACGGCGACTTGGGCAATAGTAATTGATCACAGGAATTTGAATTGCCTGGCTAATGCCCGCCCTGCGAGCGGTTTCACTGAGCCCTTTGCCCATGTCATGCACATGGTGCTCTTCGATAAACGGCAAAATATTGTACATCCAACCGCCCGGCTGTTGCGCAACAACGCCGCGATTCGGGTCACCCGCCCAGCGCCAACCCCAGCCCCCCGATGGAAAAACTTTGTGCGCGCTAAGGTGATTATGCCCGGCCAATCCCACCTGTTTCATGTTGTTGCGGCATTGCGTCCGCCGGGCGGCTTCGCGCGCAGCCTGAATCGCGGGAAGCAAAAGTGCCACCAAAATACCGATAATGGCGATGACGACGAGCAGTTCGACCAGAGTGAAACCGCGATAGATCCGTCGCGAACGAGAAACGTCCGCATCATGAAGACAACTCGATATAGAACGACATTCAGACATAACGACCCCCATCGTTAATTGGAAATGCCCCACGGCCAGAGAAAATCTAAGCGTACGACGTGAAAGTAGTCAAAGACGAGAGCTGGCAGTCTAGCGGAATCCGAAGAGATTGTCCACTTTTTATTCGCCCGAGCGCTGAGAATGTGTGAGCGTCTCCAAAGTAAGTAGAAAATCAGATTGTGCAGAACAGGTCACCGGCAAGTACGAGCCGGGGTGAACAAACGAGAGGCATTTATGCCTCTTCCTCAGGTTTAGCCCCGCCATTTATGGCGGGGTCAACAATGTACGAGTGCTAAATTGCAGGCTCGTTCACGGGCCTTCCCTAAATTCAGTAGCGTTTACGCATCGCCCGAACATCTGGCTAAAGCCGAAGCCGGCAAGACCCGTCAACGGGCCTGAGGATCATGGCTCAGGGCAACGTTTACCCGCCATAAATGGCGGGCTTAGTACTGAAGAAGGAGCATAAATGCCCCTCAGAGAAGCCAATCGAACGCTCGGCTCAGAACAAACTAAAGCCGTGGCCGAGGTGACCTACCATTGTGACGCCCACACCAATCAGGCGCCCAGCTTGCCAAACAATTTAGCGTGCAGCAAATCGAGCTCGCTCGTTCTCAACTTGGTGATCGTGCCGGCGGCGACGTTATCGAAAATGTCGGGCCGAAAAAACGCCATCGAAGGGAGCGGAAGTTGCGCAGTTCGACTCAGTTGAACCAATGACTGACGTTCTTTACGGCCCAGACCGTGCGCGGTACACAAGCGCTTGAAGAGTTGTTGAGGATTGTGATAGGGCCCGCGCCCTTCGCGCCACGAAGCCAACCGGCTGAGTACCCAAAACATTGCCAGCGCGGCGATGATGGCCACGACCACGATCGTGATCTCGGTCGCGTCGAGCTTGGCGCGATCGCCGCGAAAGCCGCTGCTCAGGTCACGATAGGCATCGCGATCGGCAAAGATACCCGCCGAAATCGAAGCTTGCCAAAGCGAAAGCAGGTTCATGACACGGCCTCTTGCCAAGGGGGAAGCGGCGGCATGGGCATCAACGGCACCAAAGGTTGATCCAATGCGTCGAGACTCGCCTCGGCCGCCTCGCGGACCACCAAACTGCGGTCGTTCAACGTTTCGCGCAGCAGGTCGTGCGTATCGGTCGTATCGCAATGGGCCAAGGTTCGCGCCGCTTCGGCGCGCACCAAGTGATCCTCGTCCTCCAGTCGATCGTGCAAGTCTTGCTCGACTTGGATAAGCAAATTCATACTGACGGCCATGCTGATGGCACGCAACCGGCGGGTTCGAGATTGCGATTTCATCTCGTCGCCGATCAGCCGCAGCGTGTCCGGATCGACCTTGGCCACCATCTCGCCCGTACTGCGGCGGACATCCTCTTCGAGCATGTCATAGGCCGCCAAAAATCGCTTGAAACTGAACTCCGCCAAACTCTCGCGCGCCGCCTTGCGAACCACGGTATGGGGGCTCTCCAGCAATTCGATCAGCCGACTAATCGCGCCGGGAATGCCTCGCTGTCGTAGCTGCGGCAGTATGGCCGCCTGCACCTGCGGATCTTCGTCCGACAAAGCCTTGAGCGCCAGCGAGTTCGCCTCGGCACCGTTGAAATCGGCCAGCGCGCGGGCTGCCGCACGGCGACCGGCCGTTTTGCCGCGATTCAATAACACCTCGAGCATTTTATAAACGGCGCGGCGATTCACACCCGAGCGAATCGCCAATTCGACAGCCGAGTGTTGAGCGGCCTCGTCGAGGCGATTGAGTATGATCTCTTCGCTCTGCAACCAGGCGATGGTCTCGATGCGACGCAGATTGTGCGCGACGGCGGCGGACGGCTCGAGCCCGATCTTTTTCAATAGGTGCTCGACGAACTTCTCGTCATGCCGATAAGCCAACAACGTGATCGCCGCCGACGGCGCATGCAAGTCGTCCAAAAAGCTCAACACCAGCCGCATGACGCCAGGCCTTGGGCTGTGGGTCAACATATCGGCCAGCGGTAGATAATTGACATTGCGCGGGTCGCCCAACACGCTGCGCAGCACGGCGTTGTCGCGCTGCACCAACAATAAGAACGCTTCCAACACAGCGCCGACCCGGTGACGGTTGAAGCGTTCGATCGAGTGTTCCAAAGCCCCGATGACGTGCTGGCGAACGAGTTGCGGATCGCGCCGGCCCGATGACTCGCGCGGCGCGGCCAGTTCGTCGTACAGCATCTCGGTGAGTTGCAACAGCGTGCGCGCCGTCAAGCCTCGATTGGGATTGGTCTCGTCTTCGCTGGCGTTGATCAATCCGGGAATCAACTCGTATTCGCGGAATTCGAGCGCCAGTTCGCAGCCGTTTTTGCAAACCTGCGGATCGAATGCCAACACCGAATCGCGCAAGGCAAATGCCAGCGTACTGCGAAAGTCTCGTAAGACGGCGCGCCACCTATCGTCGAAGGTATGCAGCCGGGCGACCAGTATCTTTTGGCCGGGCAAGCAACGCCTGTCCAGTACCGCCTGCATGGCCAGTTCACGAATTTCGACAAACGACGAATCGAGCGCAGGCAACAGTAGTTCGTCGACCGCTTCGTTGGCGGTCGTGGTCAGTAATGCGAACGTCGTTTTCAGACCAGTGGTCACAAAGCGTATGGGTTCGAGTTGACAACTCGAAC
>JAYTAU010000530.1:0-8185 GCA_043737375.1 Planctomycetia bacterium | reverse complement strand
CAAACTACGGCAGTCGATCAAAGCCGCCGAAGTAAAAATCGCCGAGCAACAAACCGCCGAAATAAAAACAGCCTCACTAAACGCGGCGAATCCACCTTCGCCTGATATGTCGCGCGCGGCGCACGTCGGATATTCGGCAAACGAACCGACCAGTACCAAAACCATTCCCAGGAACGTTGCGTCGGATAAGGCGACGACGAATGCCGGCTCGGAACTCGAGCGATTCGCGCGTAGCCTGCCTGCTGAATCGGTCGAAGAGTTCACGCACGTCTTGCAGCCGTTGTTGCTGAACAGTTGCGCCACGACGGGGTGTCATGCGCCGGGAAACAAATCGACGTTTGCCATGCTACGATTGCCGTTGGACCGCACGGTGAGTCGACGACTGACACAACGTAACTTGTACAGCGTCGCGCAATTGGTCGATTTCAAGCAGCCCAAGCAAAGTAAGTTATTGGAAGTCACCAAATCGTCGCATGGCACCACCAAAGCGCCCGTTTTCGGCGAGCAGCATCCGCAGCACCAATCTCAAGTCAATCGTTGGATCGAGCGGTTGACCGGCAGCAAGATCGACGCCGAGAATACGGCTCTCAATGATCGCATGCCAACGGGGGGCACGCCTGGGAATGAATTCGGCAAAGGCCCGAACGAGCCGATTGCTCTACGCAGCACGGCTTCGAAGTCCGACTCGACCGCCGGCAAGTCAACGCCGAGTAAGCGGCGCGCATCGACCGCGGGCAAACCGGGCATGCTTTCCGGCGAGGCTCCGATTGCCGCTGCTCCAGTCGCTGCCACTACGTTAAACAACGGTCTTACGCCCAATCAGCCGGTACATTTACGCAACCCGCCGACCTCGGACCAGCGAGCCGTAAGCCGTGATCCACGCGCTGCAAACGGCTTGCATTCGCAACAGGGGGTTGACGCCCCGTGCACGCCACAGCAGCTCGACCCTTTCGATCCGGCCGAGTTTAATCAACGCGCCGCCGCGCTGCCGAAAGTAATTCGGTAAGTGCTTTCCGATTAACGCTCCAGCTCTGTTCATGCGCAGGATCACGCGCGCACAGATACGGGTAAGTCAGGCCCAACGCAATCAGCAGCGAAGCCGCTCCCAAGAACGCCGGCAACAGATGCCAGGGATCGGTGTAACCCACCTTTAGATGCACCACGAGCGTGGCTCCGTAGCCGGGAATCGTAGCCAACAGAAACATCCACCACAGCCAGCCACGGCCTTGCGCAAAGCCCCACAACGCGGGCAATAGCATCGCCAAACCGGACGATATCAACATGCCGCCAAAACTAGCGCGGTCATGCGCAACCAAAGGCAGTAAACGCGGGTTGGCAGCTTCGAGCGACGCGATTGTCGTTTGCATGAATTCCAAATCCTCGTGAACGAAGACCACCGTGCTACCGACGGCAGCAATCACCGCCCCGGCGACACACAGCGCGATGCCGTGTGTGATCAACAGCAACTGACCCCATTGGCTCCAGCGCCAACGCCAGTCGTTGCGGAGATTAGGACAAACGGCCGCCGGCGATGCGTTGCTTTCCGAATGCAGTGCCAGCACGAGAAACTGAAACAGGATCGCCGTCACGAATGCATGAAACGGATCAAAATAGCCGAACGCCAAAAATAAAAAAAAGCTGCCGAAACCGGCAAAGGCCGAACTGATGACCGTGATGCGCGCCCAATGTAACCCCGCACGCAAACCATACCACGACAGCATTGAATAGAAGACGCCGATCGCGATCATCGTTCCGGCCAGCGTGACACGATCGTGCGCCATGAACGATAGCAGCCGATCGTTGATCGCAATCAACTGATCGCGTGACCTGCCCACGAATACTTCGTCGTACGGCATGACGACACGCGTGGCGGCAATACCCAGTGCCAATAACCCGCCGATGAACATGCTAATGCCCAAAAGCAATGTCCAAAACCAGTCGCGCCTTGCGGCGGGCACACGGATGTTTTCTATCCCATCCGAGGAAGGCTTCGACTCGGCAAATAGCACCGCGTCGTTGATCCGTTTTGCCAGACCAGGCCCTGCGTACACCAAGCCGGTGTCGATTTGCACCATATCGGCCCCCGCACGAAGCATCTCCAACGCCATTTGCGGGTCGTGAATGCCACCACTTGCGATGATCGGCAGTTGCCGCCCCCAGTTTCGCCGCAGATTCGCGACCTGTTCTAACGCGGGTTGAGCAGCGGGTAAACCTAGCGTGCGACTCTTCCCCGGTCCGCGAATGCTGCCATCGATCACAATGCCTTGTGTGCCGGAATCGAGCGCTGCTTGCACATATTCGCGATACTTATCTACATCGAGATCGGCGGCGATAACAACCAATATCGGCCGCGAATCGGCATCGTTCTGTGCATGTTGGGCAATGTTACGCACATGCCTGCGATAGTCGTCGGCAGTCCAACCTCGCTCGATGGCCTGATCGAGCGTCGACAGTGTGAACACGCCGGCCTGTTGATGCAAATGGTCTATGATCTGGCAGCACTGCGCGGTAGCGATCTGGACACAATCAGAGGCTTCCTCACGGGCGACTGCCGGCATCGCCGCTATGCGTACCAACAACGGGACTGTCAGCGGAGCATTCGCGGCCAGTTGCTTTTTTAATGCGATGAGACCGCCGTTGGAGAGCGGTTCGGTAAGCATGAATGCCTCAGCATTGGCGTCGCGCTCGACCGGCAGCAGCGGACGAACCGGCTCAATGGTGACCGGCCCGACCTCCAAAAATCCAAAGCCAAACCGATCAAACGCCGACAAGGCAACGCCATCGACATCGAGCCCGGGCGCCAGCCCAACCCGCGATGAAAATTGAATGCCCCAAAGCGTCTGCTGCAATCGCGGGTCAGGGCGCATATGGCCTAGCAAATCAATGACGCGCGGTCCGAATGGGAGTCGTGCCAATGCTCCCATAAAACACAGCGCCAAGTCGCGGGCTATCGGCGCAGGGGCCAAAAACAGCAGTGGTCGAAAGACTGTTTGATACGACCAATCGGGCATATTGCTGTAGCATCGTGGGCGGAGGAACTTTGCGTCCTGGGTGCATATAGAGTATCAAACCGTAGCATTGCAAGGAATCTAACCGGTAAACCACGACGACTCACCCAACGTAGGTCGGAATTCATTCCGTTCCTCAAACGGCGAATTCATCAAACGGCAGTAAATTCTGTCCTACGACGACAAAACAAACTCACCTGCGTCGAGCGCATCTAAGAAAACATGATTGCTCGACAGTAACTCCGGTAGTGTGCGTATCTCGCTGGGCAATAGCCAGTGTGTCGACTCGACCTCAGCCGGATTTGGGCAGATCATGCTATCTGAAGGATAGCTGGCCAGCCACCAACTGAGCCGCACGTTCCATGCGGTCGTACACTGCCAGAGTCGTCGGATCGGTTCGACGCAAATACTCAACTCTTCGACCAATTCACGGCGCAGCGCTTGCTCTTCGCTCTCGCCGGCCTCGATTCCTCCCCCAGGAAAGCAATATGCCCCCGGCGCGACGACCGATTGTGACCGCCGAATCACCAGCAATCGCTCGTCGCGAACGATAACCGCCACTACGCCGTGTCGTATCGGTTGTTCGTCTGCTGTCGGCATATAGTCGGCAAAAGCGGGTTTGACGGAAGGTTTGGGGGTGAACTTCAGCTCTCAGCGGCACGTAAGGAATAGACCGAAACCCTTGTCTGTGCGATATTAGCGGTATAGTTGTAGCATGGGAACCCGGCGACGCGGCAGCAGCGACCGGGTTCCGTTTTTGTTCTGAACTGACTGGAAAGGAATTCATGGAAACTCAACCTGCGAACAATGGCCAGACTCCGCCGACCCGCCCTCGGTTGCCGGCGACCGGACTCTGGTTGTTGATCCTGTTGATCGTCGTGCTCGTGTTCGGGTACTTCAACAGCGACCGAACCCAACGTTCGGAAATTACCTACGACTTCATGCACGTTCAACTCCGCTCGGGAAACATTGCCGAGATGGACTGGGTTAATTCGCAGCAACTCGTTGGTAGGTTTGTCGACCTGGAAGCGGCTCAGAAATCCTTGGAGCAACGCAATAAGATTGCTTTCCCCGAGCCTAGCCCAAAAACTGGCGACACGGCAGAAAAAACCGCGACCGCGCCGGCCGACGCAGCCGAATCCAAAAAACCTCGGCTCGAACCAAAAGATCTCAAACGCGAATTCCGGGTAAACGTCGCTCCCTCGGCCGGTGCGGAACTCGAAAAATTGCAAGATGCTCAGATCGAGCGCGGCTTGGTCGTCAAAGGCCCCGAGCCGACCGATAACACGCTAATGTTCATGCTGGCATATTTCTTGGTGCCAGGGCTGTTGTTCTTGGGCATTTGGATGATGATCCGTCGGACGCGCGATCAGGTGATGGGGGGCGGGCTGCTCAGCGGCTTTGCCAAGAGCCCGGCCAAACGTTACGAGAACGGCAAGAAGCCGATCACATTTGCCGACGTGGCCGGATTGGAAGGGGTCAAGAACGATCTGCAAGAGATCGTCGAGTTTTTGAAGAACCCCGAAAAGTTTACTCGCCTCGGCGGTCGCGTGCCCAAGGGTGTGCTCTTAATGGGTCCGCCGGGCACCGGTAAGACATTGCTCGCTCGCGCGGTAGCCGGAGAAGCCGGCGTACCATTCTTTTCGATCAGCGGTTCCGAATTTATTCAGATGTTCGTCGGCGTCGGCGCTAGCCGCGTGCGCGACATGTTCAAAACCGCCAAAGACGCTTCGCCCGCAATCTTGTTCATCGACGAAATCGATGCCGTCGGTCGGCACCGCGGCGCGGGACTGGGCGGCGGGCACGATGAGCGAGAACAAACGCTCAACCAAATCCTCAGCGAGATGGATGGCTTCAGCCAAACGGAATCGGTGATCGTTCTGGCCGCCACCAATCGGCCCGACGTGTTGGATCCGGCCTTGTTGCGCCCAGGTCGATTCGATCGGCACGTGACCGTGGACCGGCCGAATCTCAAGGGTCGCGAGGCGATCTTCAAGGTCCATGTGCGCGATGTGACGTTGGCCGATGATGTCGATCTCGAACGATTGGCTGCCGGTACCATCGGCCTGACCGGTGCGGACATTCGCAACCTGGTCAACGAGGCCGCACTCTGGGCCACGCGCAACGGCAAAGACAAAGTCGATATGGACGACTTCGAATTCGCGCGCGATCGGGTGCTAATGGGCCCCAAACGCGACGAACTTTTGCAGGGCAAAGAGAAGTCGATGACCGCCTATCACGAGGCAGGTCACGCGCTATTGGCCTGGCTGTTGCCCGGCGTCGACCGGCTTCACAAGGTGACCATCATTCCACGCGGCCGCGCGTTGGGCGTCACCCAGTTACTGCCCGACGAAGAGCGCATGAACATCGGCGAGACCGAGCTGAACAACCGGCTGGTGTTTATGTTGGGCGGTCGCGCCGCCGAGAAGTTGGTTTACAACGAGTTCAGTGCCGGTGCCGAAAACGATCTTTCGCAAGTCACCAAAATCGCCCGGCGCATGGTGTCGTATTGGGGCATGAGTGAGCGACTGGGCCCCGTCGCTTTCCGCACCGGCGAAGAGCACCCGTTTTTGGGTAAAGAGATTCACGAACAGCGCGAACATAGCGAAGCCACGGCGCAAGTCATCGACGAAGAGATTGCCAGAATTTTGCGCGCCGCTTCGGAGCGCGCGATGGTAATGCTACAGGAAAGCCGCGACAAACTCGATGCGATTGCTCATGCGCTGGAATCGCAAGAAGTGCTCGATGAATATGAGGTCGAACAACTGATCGGGCCGTCGGCTTTTCGCTCAGCGGCAAAAAACGGCCGTGCAGCGAAGGACAATCCGGGCGTGCTAACCGCGCCCGCGCCGGCACCTCAGGAAGTTTGAAGTCGGTTTGGTGCTGTGTGCCATGCCCACGGCTTTGCGTGGGCATGACGAGGAGACATACGAGACGTTCGTTTTCTGATCTCAACACTCATCTTTTGAGCGCATGCCCCTCGGGGCAGTGGGCATGGCACCCGCATTCCCGTTTTGACAAACGACCGATGTATTCGGTTATGCGACCACTTCGAACGGAATGAATTCCGTTCTACGCCCTACCGCTTGAGCCGCGACTGCTGGTGTGCATAATAAGGCCGCGGCACCAATGCGATTTACCATCAATATTTTACTGACAAGGATGACGCATGAAACGGGCTATTTTATTTGGATCGGTCTTTGCGCTGGCGGTGCTGATTACCGCTTTGAACAACTTTTATACTCC
The DNA here is from genome assembly GCA_043737375.1 of Planctomycetia bacterium. Lineage (GTDB taxonomy): Bacteria > Planctomycetota > Planctomycetia > Pirellulales > JALHPA01 > JAWXCH01. The sequence goes on along the minus strand of JAYTAU010000530.1, from coordinate 1,931 downwards.
AAGGAACACGGCTATGGCGGCGGACGACGCAAAAAGTATTCAACTGGCCCACATGGTTTTCTTCTCGTGTGCGAACGCGGCCGATCGCGACAAGCTCGTGACGAATTGCAAGAAATATCTCGGTGAGCATCCCGGCACGGTGTACTTCAGCGTCGGCACGCGAAATCCTGATTTGAATCGCGAAGTGAACGATCAAGCGTATGATGTTGCCTTACACTTGGTTTTCAAGGACAAGGCCGCGCAAGACGTGTATCAAGATGCTCCGCGACACAAACAATTTGTCGATGAGAGCAAGGCCCTGTGGACCAAAGTCCGCGTGTTCGATTCCGACATTCGCTAGGCCCGGCATGATTTAACGAACGCCAAAAAATAATTTTGCCACGGTGACGCAGAATCACGGAGGAAAGCGCAAATACTTTCGACGTAGTCGTACCTACGCTCTAAACAATTTTCTTTCTCCGTGTCTCTGCGTCTCCGTGGTTTTTTTAGCACACTATCTATCGAGCTACGATCATGTTATTCACAAATTCCACTAACTTTTCCGGCTGCGTCATTATCTGCTTATCTGCGGTGCTTTCATCGAATGCATACGCCGCCGAGCTCGAACGTAAAACCGTCGAGTACAAGCATGGCGATGTCACGCTCGAAGGCTATTTGGTCTACGACAAAAGCATCGCCGGACAGCGGCCCGGTGTGCTCGTCGTGCATCAATGGACCGGGCTAAGCGATTACGAAAAAATGCGCGCCGATCAACTGGCCGAGTTGGGCTATCTCGTCTTTGCGGCCGATATTTATGGCCAGGGTGTGCGTCCGAAAGTTCCCGCGGCTGCCGCCGAAGCAGGCAAATATAAAAAAGATCGCGAGCTGCTGCGTGGTCGTGTCAATGCCGGCCTCGATCAGCTTCGCAAGCACGAGCTGTCGGACGACAAACGGCTAGCAGCAATCGGCTATTACTTCGGCGGCACCACGGTCCTCGAACTCGCCCGCAGCGGAGCCGATCTTGCCGGCGTCGTCAGTTTTCATGGCGGGCTCGATTCGCCCAATCCGGCTGACGGGCAGAAGATCAAGGCCAAGTTGCTCGTGCTGCACGGTGCCGACGACCCGTTCGTAAAAACTGCCGACATCGCCGCCTTCGAAAAAGAACTACGCGATGCCAAAGTCGATTGGCAATTGGTCAGCTACGGCAACGCGGTGCATAGCTTCACGCAGAAGAGCGCGGGTAACGACCATTCGAAAGGTGCGGCATACGAAGCTCGTGCCGACCGGCGTAGCTGGGAAGCGATGCGTGCGTTTTTTGATGAGCTTTTTGTACAAAAATAGCCAAACGCTTGCGTTCGCCCGCTGAGTCGACTATAAGATTACCGTCGCAGTTACCCTGAAGCGCCTATGTTAACAATGCCATTTTATGCATAAAACAATTCTTCGTACGCTCTCCGTCGTTCTCGCGACGGCACTAACGACCACCGCCTCGGCTGCAATCATTTCAACCGATGCCGACACCTTGATTCGACGCGGCGAAGCGACGACTAATTTCGGCAACTCGACCACGTTATTTGTCAAAAATAACGACACCGTTGCTACGGGCAACTCGACTGACCGTGTCACCGTGTTTCGTTTTGACCTGTCGGCGGCCGAACCGACAATCACGGATGCCATTCTTCGGCTGACACGAACTGCGAGTGCTACGGGAGGAAGTGCCGGAACATTCCAGGTGTTCGGCATCCCTGACCTAGCGGCTGGCGAGAATTTTATCGAAGGCAATGGGGGAACGGATAACGCTCCCGCCGGCGAGTTGCGGTTTGACAATGCTCCGTTCGTTGACACGTCCGATAATTCTGTGATCGATGCCAATCTGACGTTGCTTGGCACGTTTACCAGCCCGCCCGACGCCAGCCTCGCTCCGACGATTGACTTTACCGACCCTGCACTCG
>JAYTAU010000529.1:0-3329 GCA_043737375.1 Planctomycetia bacterium | reverse complement strand
TGGTGATCGACGACTTCGGTCGCCAAAAAATGAGTACGGATCAATTGCTGAATCGCTGGATCGTGCCGCTGGAAAAACGTTACGACTATTTGATCCTGGCCAGCGGTAAAAAAATTCAGGTGCCGTTCGACCAGTTGATTATTTTCTCGACCAACCTCGAGCCGAAGGATTTGTGCGATGATGCATTCTTGCGCCGCATTCCGTACAAGATCGACGTCGTCGATCCGAGCGAAGAAGAATTTCGAGCGTTGCTGAAGATTATGGCTCCGAAGCTGGGTTTCGAGTATCAGGAAGAACCGATCAACTATCTGATCGACACGCATTACAAGCGAGTGAATCGGCCGTATCGAAACTGCCAGCCGCGCGACTTACTGTTGCAAATCCGCAACTTCTGCCACTACGAGAACGTGCCTTTGGAATTGACGGCCAAATACTTCGATCAAGCGATCGAGAATTACTTTGCGGTGATGTAGCAGAGGAGAGGTCGGGGATCGGGGGTCAGGGATCAGATGGCAGTTGGCAGGGATCGAGGACGACCGGTGCTGCGCGCTTTTGTGCCGAGAGTGGCTACACACCCTCGCTACTCGTCCCTCGCCGCTCACCCCTCACTTCGGAATTTCGCGGCCATGCGGGTCGGTTTCGCCGTGGCTGAGATCGGCCGCGATTTGTTCCTGTAGCGCGGCGTCAATGTAATGTTCCATGCGCGCGGCCGGAGCATGCACATGATCGAGCGGTAGCCCCAAATACTCGACCAGGTAAGCTTCCCAGAGCCGGTGCGAACGCACCAGACTTGCCGCCTGCTGACGGCCTGTTTCGGTCAGGCGCAAACCGCCGTGCGATCGCTCGATGCTGCGTCGTCGTAGCAGACCCCAAATCGCTAGGGCCGACGGCAAGCCTCCGCCTACCGCCTGCGCCGCTTCGCCAGGGCCCATCAACCGCTCGACGGCAAGTTCTTCGAGCCGATAGAGCATGGCCAATACGTCTTCACGCAGAATGCGCGATGTCGTTTGGATGTTTCGCCACATGGTGCTGACGATGCCGTAGCGCGGGGAGAAAAACACCGCGATCAAAAACAACAACCCGCCGGCGGTCGACATCATACCCGCCGGCTCGGCCTGCGGCGCGATGTAATATACGCCGACATAACCCAGGTACGCCGACAACGCTCCTACAGCCGCAGCAATCCACAACATGCGATCCAATCGATCGGTCAACAGATGGGCCGTCGCTCCCGGAACAATCAACATTGCAATCACCAGAATCGAACCGACCGCTTCGAACGAAGCCACGGTCGTGCCCGCGACCATTGCCATCAACAGATAGTGCATCAGACCGGATCGCAGTCCCATGGTCGTTGCCAGCGCGGGATCGAACGAACTGATCTTCAGTTCTTTCCATAGCACCAGAATAAACAGCACGTTGAGTAGGAGTATGGTGCCGGTCGAGGCTGCCGCCCGCGGAATCTCGAAGCCCGCGATGTTTACCCGCGGATACGCCACGAAAGACAGTACACCTTGCAGCACGCAGTCCGCGTCGAGGTCGACATTGCCTGCATAACGCCGCAGCAGTACGACCCCCAAGGCGAACAACGAAGTGAACACCACACCCATGCTGGCATCGGCGGGCACGCCCCCCTGTTTATGCAATAGCTGCGTCAGAAACGTCGTCAGCAAACCGACGGCAAATGCGCCGGCAATCATGCCGCCGACATTCAGACTACCAGTAAATAGGAACGCGACGACCAAGCCGGGCAAAACGGCGTGCGAAATCGCATCCCCCATCAAGCTCATGCGGCGCAGAATCAAGTAGCAGCCGATCAACCCGCACGAGACATTGGTCATCATGCCGACGGCCAGCACCCACCATTCGTCGCCGACCGGCAGCAGATGTAATTCTTGAAGTCGTTCAAACATGGCACGACTCCGGGGGCGAAGTTGCGCAGGCTATGTCTTTACAAGTGAAGATCCACCATTTCCGAAGTCCTCGCGCAGAGGCGCAGAGTCGCAGAGAAGAATGATTGATTGAGTTCTGGGGGAAGATGGTGATCATTTAAAGCGGTGTTATGGCGAATCGGGCGCACTCATTTTCTGGTGGCATTTAATTGATGATCTGAGTGTATTTCACACTTAGGGGCGACCGAAAAATAACTTCCTCACAAAATCCTCTCCTTCTGGGAGAGGGTGGGGTGAGGGTCGGAAATATCGGGAAGTTATTTTTCGTTCGCCCCTTACCTGAACTTACAGTGACGATTGCATTCAACTCCTTTGCGCCTCTGCGCGAGGCATTTGCGAACTGCTAAAAAATTGAGTTAAAAGTCTTGGGCACCAGAGGATCGATCGGCATCTGCAACTTTCGTTGCCGCGCGGCCGCGATAAATTAATTCGTGTGACGCCGCCGACAACTCATGCGGCGAGTCCGGCACATGGCCCGGCACATCGGGCAGGCGACCTTGTGCGGCCAACAATGCTTCCAGTTCATCGACCATCTCTGCAGGCAGCACATGCTCGATGGCGTCGGCATCGCGGTCGACATGATCGGTGGCGATGTTGGCACCTTGGATCAAGAACAGCTCCCACAATCGATGGGTGCGCGTCACACGGGCGGCATGTCGTAGGCCTGTTTCCGTCAGCCGCGCGCCGTCGTTCGTGCGCTCGATCCAACCGTGATGCGCCGCTTTGGTAAGCAACCGTCGCGTTTGCCGCAACGTCCAAGCGCGGTTGTCGCGCAACTGCGCAATCGAAATCTCGGGGCGGGTGGGCAACTGTTGTTCGCTGAGTTCGTACAGCGATCGCAGCAAGTTTTCGTTCGCGGTCTTGCGGCGCAAGTGCCAATGTGCCAGCACTTGAGCCAGCACTCCTCGCTCCGGAGCGAACATCATTGAGATCAAAAAAAATACCGTCCCCGTCAGCACAATCACCGGGCCCGTCGGCAGCGGCTTGCGATTGCTGCCGAAGGCCAGCGGGTCGAAGCCGAGCCATTCGGTTAAAAGCCCCGACGATATGAATGTGCCCACCGCGCCGGTCAACGCACCCAAGATGCCCGAGAGCAGCAACATCCAGCCCAAGCGGTTGGTCCAAAACCGTGCCGCCGCTCCGGGCGTGATCAATAGCGCCGGCACTAACAGCACACCGACCGCTTTGACTCCGACGACTGCGACCAAACCTAAAATACCCATCATGGCGAGGTCGAGTGCGAGCGTGGGCCAACCTTGCGAGCGAGCAAAATCGGGGTCAAAACTGAACATCTTGAACTCTTTATACAACAGCACGACAACGGCCAATGCCGCGATGGAAACCACGGCGATCAGCAGTACGTCGCCGCGGCTCATG
>JAYTAU010000528.1:0-3330 GCA_043737375.1 Planctomycetia bacterium | reverse complement strand
TCGCGCCTGCGCGACCCGTAGACCTGTCACTTCGGCCAGCACTTCGCCTTGGTCATCAAACAGCGTCAAATCGGCCAAGCGCAAGGTCAGCCGCTTTCCGCTAGCAGGACGTAGCCGCGCATGGCAAGAAATCGCAGTGCCTGCGGATCGGTAGACTTCGAGCCGTTCGACCGCGACCGGCACAAAAACAAAATTGCCCAATTGACCTGCCGAAAACGTGGCTCCGATCATCTGAAAACAGCCGTCGAGCAATGCCGGATGCAGCAGGTATTCGTCCGCAGTTTGGGCAATGCTCGGTGATAACTCCAGACGGGCAACCGCCTCACCATCGCAACGCCGCAATTCGCGGATGACTTGAAACTCTGGACCATATTCCAGTCCTTGTTGCTCCAAGCGACGGTAATACAGGCCGACAGGGAATTGTTCGGTACATGCAGCTTCGACCGTCGCCCGATCGACCACAGTCGCTTGGCCCTCGCCGTCGAGCAGCGCAACGCGACCTCGGCTATGCCTCGTCCAACTTGGAATGTGCGACTGCGACCCCAGCGGGTCTGTGTTATTTATTCCCTGGTTCGACGACCCGGACGCGGCGTCGAGACTTGCAATCTCATATTTCGACGAGCGGTTTTCGTCGGGAGTAATGATGACTTGTAGGAGTTGACTTTCCGCTGCCGCAAGCACCAGCGGCTTGGTTAATGTCACCTCGGTTACGCACAATCTCGGGCAGGTAGTCGTCGAGGCGAACACTTGCCGGCCGGCTGCCAGAGCCAGCTCCAGGAACCCTGCGCCTGGCAGCAAAATCGTGCCATAGATTTTGTGATCAGCGAGATAGGGCGCGGCCGCTGCATCGAGATGTGTTTCGAAGACCAGTTCTTTCAGCGGCAATTGCAACTGCTTGTGCAGAAGCGGATGCAATCGTACCGCGTGGTTATGTGCCGGCGAACCATTCATCGCGGCCGAGCTGCTCGCATGAATGCGCGAAACCGGCGGCACTGACGCAGCAAACCTTGAACTATGCGAAGCCGGCATCGGCGATTTGGCCAGCGGAATCCAGTAATGTTCGCGCTGAAATGGGTATGTCGGAACGGCAATGCGACTACGTTGGTAATCGGCGTCGAAGCCGGACCAATTGACAGTCACGCCGCGGACATACAACGCGGCGAGGCTGTCGAGCAGCGGCTGCCATTCGGATGTTCCACGACGCAGCGACGGCAACCAAGTTCCCGCGTCGCGACCGAGACATTGCTGTGCTAGGCCCAACAACGTCGGACTGGGACCAATTTCGACGAACAGCGAATAGCCGTCGTCTGCGAGAGTTCGTAAACCGGTCGAGAACAACACCGCAGAGCGCAAGTGCTGTCGCCAGTACGAAGGGTTGGTCAGCAAGCCCGGCTCGGCCCACGTTCCGGTGAGATTCGACACCAGCGGTATCCGTGGCTCGGCAAAGGTGATCGATTGGGCAGCTTGCTCAAATGCATCGAGCATGGGTTCCATCAGATGCGAATGGAACGCATGCGACACGATCAGCCGTTGTGTGCGAAACCCGTCGGCGGCCAGTTGCTTGGTAACCTGGCGAATGCCCTCGGACGTGCCGGAAATCACCACGGCTTCGGGTCCGTTGATCGTGGCGACGGCCACTTCGGCGGAGTAGGGTTCGACCGCCGCAACGACCCGATCCAACGGAGCAAAAATCGCGGCCATCTGTCCGCCGGAAGGGAGCGCTTGCATCAGTCGCGCACGCGTGGCGATGAGTGTCAGCCCGTCGCTGAGACTGAAGACTCCGGCCACGCAAGCAGCCACGTACTCGCCGACGCTGTGGCCCAATAAAGCGGAAGGTTCGACGCCCCACGACTTCCAAAGTTGCACCAACGAATACTCGATCGCGAATAGCGCCGGCTGAGTGTAGGCGGTTTGATTTAGCAGATGCCCAAGTCCGTCGATGTCGAACAACACATCCAACAAGCGCTGTTCGAGCTGGCCGTCGAGCAGAGTCGCGCATTCGTCCAAATGCTTTCGGAATGTGGGTTGGGTATTATACAGCTCGCGCCCCATGCCGACCGATTGCGCACCTTGTCCGGTGAACAGAAAGGCAATCTTCGGCGAGCGGCGGATTTCTCCGCCGCTGGCGTGCATACCCACCGCGGATCGTCCGACACTGAAAGCGGCTAACGAATTGCGCAGTGTTTGAGAATCCTCGGCGACAATTGCCAACCGATGTCCTGCATGCGCGCGGCCGGCCCCGGCCGCAAAGCACAAGTCCGCAGATGATTGCGAGGAGTGTTTATCCAAATGAACTTCGAAACGTCGGGCCAACGCCTTTAGCGCAGTTTCATTCTTGGCCGACAGGCTGAGGATCTGCAGCGGTCGATCGAGTTCGCTGCGAGCGGGTTCGGAGCGCGGAGGCTCTTCGAGAATCACATGCGCGTTGGTGCCGCTGAAGGCATAAGCGCTGACCCCCGCCAGACGCTTCTCACCGTGGCTAGGCCAAGCGGTCGGTTGCGTTGGAATGTTGACAGGCATTCCATCGAACGAAATGTAAGGGTTCAGTTCTTTGTAGTGCAACTGGGGCGGAACTTCGCCATGTTGTAGCACCAAAATCGCTTTGATCAGGCCTGCCATGCCGGCGGCTGCTTCCAAGTGACCGATATTCGATTTGACCGAACCGAGCAACAACGGTCGCCCGCCGGTACGGCCCTCGCGCAACACATTGCATGATGCGCGAACCTCAATCGGATCGCCCAGCGAAGTGCCGGTGCCGTGTGCTTCAAGGAAGCCGATCTGATTCGGTCGCACTCCTGCCATCGCCAATGCTTGTCGCATGACGGCTTCTTGAGCGGGACCGTTCGGCGCGGTTAATCCGCTACTGCGACCATCGTGATTGACGGCCGTACCGCGTATGACGGCTTCAATTCGATCGCCGTCGGCAATCGCGTCGGAAAGGCGTTTGAGAATCACCACGCCGCATCCTTCTCCGCGCACATAACCGTCGGCTGCGGCGTCGAACGTTTTACAACGGCCGTCGGCGGCCATCATATGCGCCTTGGAGAAATTGACATGGGCGGTGGGCGACAACAGCAGATTCACCGCGCCGGCCAATGCCATGCGAGTTTCGCCCGTGCGCAAACTCTGACATGCCAAATGCAGCGCCACCAGCGACGACGAACAGGCCGTGTCGACCACCACGCTTGGTCCCTGCAAACCGAGAATGAACGAAATCCGTCCCGGCGTGACGCTAAACGCGTTGCCGGTACCAAAGTAGGCGTCGATCTGCTCGGGCGAACCAAACCGATGAAACAGTTGCGAATAGTCATGTGCGCACAACCCGGCGAA
>JAYTAU010000527.1:0-3339 GCA_043737375.1 Planctomycetia bacterium | reverse complement strand
AAAATTGTTTTCATGAGTCGTTGGTGTTAGATGGAAGTTAGCCGGTCGCCACAACGCGAATGCGCGGCGGCCCGTCGTTAGGGCGACACACTGGAACGTGTTCGATGGTTCGAAATTGGAAACTGCCTGGTCGGCCGACCGATCGACGAAAGACGCTTCAACGCCGACCCAAAAGAAAAGAGGTCAAGCGTCGCCGAGCCTTTGCAATATCGCCGAACTTTCGACCGTCGAGCGAGTGCGTACGAAACGCCCGCGCCCTAAGGACACAACTACGAATTGATGAGGGTGGGATAAATACCGGCGGGCTAGAACCGGGTCAAGGGCAGTTGGCGACCAGTCTGAAGAAATTCTTGGCGATTACCCGAGTGGGGAGTGTTTCAAAAGCGTGAAAGCGTGAAATCGGAAAGAGTGCGATGAGAATTGCAGATCGCCTTTAGCCCTGAGAGTTCAGTCTCAAGCCCCGAGCCTCAAGCTTCACGCTCGCCCTTTACAGCCAACCGAATCGCTCATAAAATTGCGAGTCTCCGCCAATACGGCTGCTGGTTCTAAGAAACCGTTCGCCGTAGTTGCCTCAAGCGGGGCGGTAGCTCAACTGGGAGAGCGCAGCGTTCGCAATGCTGAGGTTGAGGGTTCGATCCCCTTCCGCTCCACTAAGCGTGGCGTGCCCGCGCGTGCATGAACATGCCCGAGACCCAATACGGGCGCGCTACGTTTTAACCCGGCGGTCGAACTGTGAAGCAGTTTGGCCGCCGGGTTTTTTGTTGCGCCGGCGAATGGCGAATGTAGCCACAGAGGGCACGGAAAACACCGAGAAAACAAAATAATTAGCCGCGAATTGAGTATGAATGAACGCGAATGATGAAAGTGAAATTGGAGTTTTTCGCAAATCAACATACCGATTTCAGTTTTCTTTCCCCAACCTCCGACCCCTGATCCCCGACCCCTTCTTTTCTCTGTGTTCTCCGTGTCTCTGAGGTTCATCATTTTCATTGGCCGTCGTGTGCGAGCATTGCCAGATCAATCAAAGTTGCCGCGCGTTGTCGCGACGCGTCGTTCCAGTCATACGCATGCTCTTGTCCGTCTCGTAAAAAGTGCAAGGTCAGCGTCGTGAGCGGTTCGCCCAAGGCGCGTTCGGCAGCCAGCGCATACACCAGCATTTGCAGTTCGTAATGCTCAACCAGATCTTTGAGTTTTCCCGGCTTGACCTGATTGGTTTTGTAGTCCAGTAAATGCCAACGGCGCTGAGCGTCTTGATATAAGCAATCCAGATAGCCCTGCAGATAGCGATGGGGCGGAACGCCGCAGAGGGCGTTACCTACAGATGCATGTTCCAAAGCGCCGCTGAAAGCGGTCCCGACAGAATCAGGCGTTACGGGCCAATACAGCATGAACTCCAGCTCACTATAAATCGTCGCTGCCGCGGCCAACTGCTTGGCACGATGCGACTTCAAGAAACTATTCAACATTTTTGAAGCCGCGTCGTATTCGGCTTGCCGGCCGGCAAGATGTTTTTCGGCATAGCGCAGCACCAACGCCGCCAAATCTTTGGGCTTGCGAAAGTCAACGCTCGCGAGCACCTGATGCACCAGCGTGCCGAGTCCCAGCGGGTCAATCTGCGTGGACACCGTCGCATCGTCGTCGGACGTTTTTACGATGCGAATCGGCGCACGATGCAACGCGCCGGTCAATCGAGAAACCGAAAAACGCACTCGGCTGCTTTCATCGACGGCCACGGGTGCCGCCAGTCGCGCGATCGACGAATTTCGATCGACGGTCGCTTGCGGTTCTGCAACGCCACGCAACGATTTCTCTACCGAGAACCCTACCCCCTGCCCCCCGACCTCTGACTCCTGATCCCTGACCCCGTCGACAAGCTTCACTAGGTCGTGTCGCGCATGCGCAGCACGGGGCCTGGTCGTGGTCTTCGGCTGCCGTTTGATCACGCGTACCTGCGGGGCCGCATAACCTGCGGGCAGCGAGGCCACTAAGCGTCCACTATCCAGATCGAACCGCTTCGCCAATAGTTCCATCCACGGCCCTTTGGGCTTGTCGATATCCGCCAAACCGCTGGAAAGAATCAGAAAGTCTGCTGCACGCGTCGTGGCCACATAAAACAGCCGAATCAACTCTTGCTGCTCTTCTTCTCCCTGCAAAAATGCTTGCATACGATGCCCATTGAGCGCACTGGAACCGCCACCCTGCTCAAAGTCCTTGGGCAACCGAACTAGCGGCCCCAGTCCGGGGCTGAAGCCGACGCCGTCATCTCCGCCATGCGTGCCTCGCGCCAGATCGGGCACGACAACGATCGGAAATTCCAAACCCTTCGATTGATGAATGGTCATCAGTCGCACAACATCCGTAGCTTCGGGTTGAGTCGAAGCCAACGGTTCGTGCGGCTGTCGGGCCACGAATTCCGAGAGCTGCACAATGTAATCCGACAGCCCCAGCACCGCCGAGCGATCGAACGAACGGGCCTGTTGAATCAACTTGCGCAGGTTGGCCAGCTTGCGCTCGCCCAAGAATTCACCCAACAGCGCGGCATCGTAACCGGTGCGGGCCAGTGCGTCGTTAATCAACGCCGTGATCGGCAAGCGATCCTTTAACGCGCGAAGTTCGCGCAGCGTCTGTGCGGCAAATTTCGCGCGACGACGTTGTTCGCCTTGAATGGCATCGGGTAGTTTCTTTGCGAACAAACCGGCGGCCAGTCCAAACGCATGTTGCGAAAGCCAGAACAACGTTTCATCGGCCAGTGAGAAGAAAGGACTGCGCAACACACCCGCCAGGCTGATCTCGTCGGCCGAACTGGCCAACGACCGCAGTAAATTCAGCAAATCGAAAATTTCTTGCTGGGCGTAAAACGCATGGCCGCCGACCAGGTAGTAGTCGATGCCATACGCACGCAATGCCTCTTCATAGTGCGACACGTCCGAAAGCGCCCGAAACAAGATCGCAATGTCCCCCTGCCGCACAGAGCGTTGCGCACCGTTCTTCTCGGCAATGGTGAACGGCGGCGCGCCTTCGCACGATTCGCCGTCGAGCAGCAATCGCAACCGCCTAGCGATCCAGGTAGCTTCCTGCCGGCGCAGCTCGTCAACCGTTTGCTTGACGGGGCCTGCATCGTTCGGCGTGTCAGCAACGAGCTCGTCGCCGGCGGATGCCAACGAATTATCATCCGATATAGACTTTTTGTTGGTCGTCGATTCATCCGGCAAGCTCCAGATAAATTCGATCGAGCCGGCGTCGTAGGCTTGTTGCCGATGCGGTGCCAACGGTTCATAATTATCGCCGCAGTCATGACAAAACAGTGCGTTGACAAACTGCAAGATTGCCGGCTGGCTG
>JAYTAU010000526.1:0-3341 GCA_043737375.1 Planctomycetia bacterium | reverse complement strand
CAGGGCAGTGGGCATGGCACCCACGGTCAAAGCGAATCGATCAACGTTCCTACGCAGCCCGACGGCGTTCCATCGAACGCCCGTGCTTGCCCTCTTGCTGTCCTTGTACGAAGTTCAACAGTTCGTTGACCTGCGGTACCAGTTGATCGTTGCCGCGTAAAATTTCGCGGGCATGATCGAGCCCGACCTTGGCTCGATAGATCAAGCGATGGGCTTCGGCCAAGCAGTGAATTGCGTCGGCTGAGAAATTATTGCGCTTCAACGCCACGACGTTGATGCAGCGCGGGCGAGCCGGCATCCCTTCACACAGCATGAACGGCGGCACATCGTGCAACACCCGGCTCAAACTGGCAATGAACGAGTAGCTGCCGATCGTCGCATAATGATGCACCCCGACCAGGCCGCTCATCGAGGCATAATCATGAACTCGTACGTGCCCGCCGAGCATCACGCCGTTGGCCAGTAGAATATGATCGCCCAAGCGACAGTCGTGCGCAATGTGTACGCCGACCATGAGAAAGTTATGGCTGCCGACACTGGTAATGCCGTCTTCCTTTTCGGTTGCCCGATTGATCGTGACCCCTTCGCGAATGATATTGTGATCGCCAATGATCACCTTGGTGTCGCTGCCGCGATAACTGTAATCTTGGGGATGCCCGCCGATCACCGAGTTTGGAAAGATATGGTTGTGCTGGCCGATCTGAACGTGACCCATCAAGGTCACATTGTTCTCGATTTTTGTACCGCGTCCGATCCGGACCTGCGGGCCGATCACACTGAATGGTCCAATTTCGACATTGTCATCAATTTGGGCGCGGGGATCAATCGAGACGTTGTCGGCGACGTACGTGGCCATGGCTATCACTCGCGAGGTGCAAGTATTTCTGTCGGACGAGCACCATCCATGCTGCTCGCCTGTCGCTAACGCTTCTTGTTCCCACGCAGAGCGTGGGAAAACTGTTCTTGGACGCTCTGCGTCCCTGTTCAAAAGCTTAAACCGCGGATGCAGGTTGTTGCTGCGGAGCGGCTGGCAAGTTCGTTCCCACGGGGACTGTGGGAACGAGTAGTTTCTATAATTCCTATGCCGATTTGCGGCGTTGATCCCAAACTTTTTCTGCTTCGTTCAGTAGCACGCGCACCAACTCGGCATTCAGCCGATGGCCGCTGCGATGGGCCACAAAATGACCGATGATGTCGCAACCCGACAGCGCCAAATCGCCGACCATGTCGAGCATTTTGTGTCGCACGCATTCGTCTTCGAAACGGAGTTCGTTGTCGATCGGGCCATGGTCGCCGAACACCAGCAAATCTTTCATCGACGCCCGGCTGCCCAGGCCCTGTTGCAATAGCCAATCGGCTTCATGCTTCAGCATGAATGTGCGGCACGAGGCCAGTTCATCGCGAAATTTTTGCGGAGTCAGCTTCAACTCGAATGTTTGCCGGCCGATGGCGTTATCGAGTCCGTAGTCCAAGCGATATCGTAGCGACATGCCGTCGGTAGTTGCCGGACGGGCTTCGATCCAACTCGATTCATCACCGACGCGCATTACGTCGCGCACCACCAATTGATCGCGAGCAGCGTCTTGCACCACGGTGCCGGCGGAATCGAGCGCCGCGACAAACGCCTGGCTCGAACCGTCGCAGCCGGGCATTTCGGGACGATTGACCCAGACTTCGCAGTTATCAATTTGCAATCCGGCCAAAGCGGCCAATATATGTTCGATCATTTCGACGTTGGCCTTGTTGTGGCTCAACGCCGTGCGTCGAGGTATCTCGATGCGGTTGCCCACCAAGGCCGGAATTCGCACCCGACTTGGCAAATCGGATCGAACGAAGACCACGCCCGTGTGCGGCGCTGCCGGGCGAAATTCGACCCGCACATCCTGACCGCTCCAGTAACCGTAACCTTCGACCGCGGCGGTTTTGGCAAGCGTGCGCTGTTTTCGTTGCGAATGGATCAAGGCTGCTCGTGCGACTGACTGAGGTGAATCGAGGTGGAAGTCTCAAACATCGGCTCGACGCCGCGCGAGGTGCGACGCCGAGCCGAGAGAGTCATAACTAGCGAACGACATTACTTGGTGGTCGTTGTACCTGGTCGAACTACGCCCTGGAACGCCGGCCCGGGTGCAGGACCCGGTGCGACATTACCGGTCGGCCGATTCAACAGCTTCACAATGTGCTGCGTGATGTCGAGCGATGGATCGACATACACGATCGGCTTGTTGATGCCGCGCAGAATCTCGGCGCGGTCGGTCGGGTTGTCGACTGGGTCGCTGGCATACCGCAGTACAAGGGCAATGTTTTGCGCGCGAGCGAAGCCCGATACGACGGTGTCCAATTCGGTATACACCCGGAAGTAAATCGCGCCTTCTTTTTCGAGGAACTCTTTTTTCTTCATGGCCGTGTCGAGCTGCATTTTGGCGCGACCCGTGGCAATTCGGGTTTCCATGTTCTTGTAATCGGGAGTACCTGGTTTCATGTCGGCCAATTGCTTAGCCATAGCGTTCAGCGCGTCGAACTCTTTTTTATACCCGCCTTCGATATCTTGGACTTCTTTCTTAAAGCCATCCATCGCGGTCTTGAATCGGATGTGTTCTTTGAAGATCACCGAGACATCGACCACAGCGATGTTGTGGCCCGATGGTCGCGGGGCTGCGCCCTGCGCGCCGGCAAACTGAACCTGAGTTCCCACTAACACGAGTGTGGCCACGGCTGTGGCCAGTAGACGAGAAATGCTCACTGAAGCGCTCCTTGCAAAAATTAGCGGTTGGTCATCCGTGACGAACTAGTGCCCGACGGGGGGCACGTCTGCCGAACCCGAACGGGCGAACGCCGGGTGGCAAAATGAGGCGGTATTGTGCCGAGAAGCCCCGGATGCGTAAAGGCCAAAAAAGAGCGGATCGGGGATCGGGGATTGAGGATTGGAACTGGAGGACCGAGCGTCCGACGATCGGCGCTTGCGGGCTTAGCCCTTACCGCGGCGTTTCCAGCGTCACTTCCAGCTTGACTTCCTCTTTTTCGCGGCGGACCAGCAGCGGCACCTTGTCGCCCGCTTTGAACTTACGCAGCGCACTATCAAAATCGTCGAGATTCCCGATTCGATTGTCGCCCAGCTTGAGGATTACATCGCCCCCCTTGAGTCCTGCCAAATCAGCCGGCCCACCCTTCGAAACGCCGGTGATTTCGTAACCGTTGTCGTTGCCGGGCATCAGCGGAATACTGCCAAAATACGGGCGTTCGCCTGGCTTAACGCCAGGCAGGCGAGCCATTTTGCCCACCGGTTCGGCATACGCGGGCCGCTTGTCGGCCATGGCGATGGCAGCAGCCGTTTGCGCCACGAG